>JACDQO010000339.1 GCA_015657605.1 Limnohabitans sp.
CACCAGCGCCGAAGGCCGCTCGGCCGTGTACGACCTGCTGACCGACATGCAGCACACCTTCACCTTGCTCGAAGAACTGCGCATCCCGGTCATTGCCGCCATCCACGGCGGCTGCATTGGCGGCGCGGTGGACATGGTCACCGCCTGCTGCATGCGCTATGCCTCGGCCGATGCGTTCTTCTGCATCCAAGAAATCAACATCGGCATGGTGGCCGACGTGGGCACGCTGCAGCGCCTGCCCAAGCTGCTGCCCATGGCGCTTGTCAAAGAACTGGCCTATACGGGCCGCCGCCTGAGTGCCGACAAAGCGCTGACCCACGGCCTGGTGAACGAGGTGCTGCCCACCCACGAAGCCACCGTGGCCGCCGCCCTGCAAGCGGCCAAAGAGATTGCCAGCAAACCGCCCGTGGCCATCTGGGGCACCAAACAAGTGCTGCACTACGCCCGCGACCACAGCACCGAAGACAGCCTGCGCCACATGGGCTGGCTGCAAGGCGCGATCTGGAGCAACGCCAACGTGCGCGAGGCCATCAGTGCCATGCAACAAAAACGCGAGGCCAACTTTGCGCCGCTGCCGCCGCTCAAGGGGTTTCGGGAATTTGGGTGATGCTTTGAAATGAAAATCTTCCACAACACCCGCCACGCCGAGCACTCTGGCCGCCAAGAAATGTTTCGGGGCCGTCTGGTCGATTGCCATGAAGTGCCGCAGCGCTTGCAGCATGTGCTTGACGAACTGGCGCGGCGGCCTGTGGGCGCGCTGGTGCAACCCACAGCCGACCTGCCGCTGGACGCGGCTTTGCGGCAAGTGCACAGCGCCGACTACCTGGACTTTTTGGCCCGCGCCTGGAGCGACTGGGTCGCACTGGACCCGGCCAATGCCGAGCGCGACGCCCTGCCGTCGGTTTGGCCGCTGGCCGCAAAACACGGCTTTCGCACCGATGCGCCGCCACACAACTTTGCGGCGCGGTTGGGGCAGTACGCGTTTGACTCGGGCACGCCCCTTATGGCGGGCAGCTGGACCGCCGCACGCGAGGGCGCGGCCTGTGCGCTGGCGGCTGCGCAAGCGGTGCTGGGTGGCGAACGTTTTGCCATGGCGCTGACCCGCCCACCGGGCCACCATGCAGGCCCCAACTACATGGGCGGTTATTGCTTCATCAACAACGCCGCCGTGGCCGCACAAGCCCTGCGCGACGGTGGGCTGCAGCGCGTGGCCGTGCTCGATGTGGACTACCACCACGGCAACGGCACACAAACCATCTTTTATGAGCGCAGCGATGTGCTGACGGTGTCCATTCACGGTGATCCGCGCACCGAATACCCCTTCTTTTTGGGCCATGCCGACGAGCGCGGGCACGGCGCGGGCGAAGGCTTCAACCTGAACCTGCCGCTGCCACGCGGCACCGGGTTTGAAGTCTGGTGGGCCGCTCTGCAAACCGCCATGCAAGCCGTGAGCGACTTTGCGCCGCAAGCGCTGGTGGTGCCGCTGGGGCTGGACACGTTTGAAGGCGACCGATCTCGGGTTTCAAGCTGCGCAGCGCAGATTACCTGCAGATCGGCCGAGCGATCGCGGCTTTGGGCTTGCCGACGGTACTGACGCTCGAAGGTGGTTACGCTGCGGCAGATTTGGGCGTGAACACGGTGAATGTGCTTGAGGGGCTGCGCGGCTGATCACCCCTGAATGCTGCGCCAGCGCTCCAGCTCTTGCGGGCGCAAACCATAGCGGGCCAGCACGCCTTCGTGCAAACGCCGCAGTTCTTGCATGACCAAAGCACGAACGTTTTCACGATCGGGGCCGGGCGCGGCCAAGGCCACTTGATCGGCCACCAGCGCCAGCGGGTCTTGCTCGGGGTTTTGCACCACGGCCTTGACGATCTGGCGAATGGCGTCGCGGTAGGTCAGGCGCAGCACATCGGGCTCCACCACGCTGGACTTGGCAGTCAGGTATTCCTTGGTCGAGCGCTCATAGGCCCACATGAACAAGTCGCGCAGCAGCTCCACGCGCCTCATCTCGTAAACACCCAGCACCGAAGCGGTGTACCAGTCCTGCGACACACCCAAAAACGTCAGCGGGCACAGGTTGGCCCGCAGCAGCGGCCAGTTGGCCAGCAGGCGCGACGTGCGCTTGTTGCAGTCGGCAAAGGGCTGCAAATACGGCAGGTGCACCATCGCAAAAAACGACTGCTCAAACGGGTCTTCGATGGCGTTGAATTTGGCCAGCGCTTCATCGAGCAAACTGCCAATGAGCGACTGGCCCGACGGCGGCTGGTAGTTGCTTTGCCCGATTTGCACCGGGTGCAGCCGCAAGCGACCTTCGTCCTCGGGGCTTTCGAGCAGGTTCTCTGACAAAGCGCTGTGCAAGTTCATCAGCACATAGCGGCTCAGCTGCGGCGCGTCCACGTTGTCCATGAGCAGCTCGATGGCGGCCTTGTGGTTCAGGATCATCTGCGTCTCGGTCACGCAGTGGCCTTGCGCCTGCTGGCCGTGGGCGATCAAGGCACGGGTGTCCAGGCGCGAATAGGTGTTGCCCTCCAGGTGGCTGGACGCCCAAGACAAGTCGATCAACAAACGATCAAGCACGGCGCGGCCATAAGTGCCCGCAGGCTGCGGCCCTGGCCCGGTGCGGCCCATGCGGTGCAACTGCGCCCGCACAGGCTGGGGCAGATAAAACGTGACGTTGGGCTGATAGGCCTGCAAAAACTCAGACTGGTAACCCACGGCTTGGCGCGTGCTCCAGGGCTGGGCCAGATAAGCGCGGATGCGGTCCTAGCTCTTCCAGCATTTCACCGATGTGCAAAAACCGGGCTTGCATGTCGGCGGGGATGGTCTGCAATTCACGCTCTGCCAGTGGATGCAGGGTCACAGTCCACTGGAGTTCAAGTATAGCCTTTTTGCTATCTTTTGGCTTTTTCATGCAGCTCCCCTAGGTCTCGCTTTATCCATGCTTTGTCAGCATGCAGGCATTTTTTAAGCGTTAGCTTAGCGTGACAACCTCCGCAATAGGAATCCCCGAGTCAGGTCTGTTTGCCCATCTGATTCGGCGGATGTCAGACAGGAAGCCGATCTCGCCTGACTTTGACTGAATGACTCGACTGGTGATAAAGTAGGTACGTTAACATGCATACATTCCAAGGAGGGTGCCATGCTCGCTACAGCCAAAGTTTTCACCAACGGCCACAGCCAAGCCATTCGCTTGCCCAAGGCATTTCGCGTAGTTGTCGATGAAATGTGGATTGCCCGCAACGAGGTGACGGGAGAGATCACGCTCAAGCCCAAGGACACGGAGACATTACGCAAGAAACGGCTAGATGCGCTGATGTCTGCTATTACAGACAACCCATTGCCCGACGACTTTTTGTCGGATGCCAGTCGGCAAAACAATCCACCCAAAAATCCGTTTGCGGATTGGGAAGCGACTACAGCCCCAAAAGCCTCCGTAAAAGCAACGACCAAAGCCTCTGCTAAACGCGCCGCCAAAATCAAGGAGCGCAAGTGATCAAGTTCTTGGTCGACACCAACATCTTGGGCTACTTCGCACGCAACAGCTCTGCCGCGCTGCAAACGCGCATGTTGACGGCGCTCAAAAAGCAGGAGATCGCCATCTCCGCCATCACCCGCGCCGAAACAC
>JACDQO010000340.1 GCA_015657605.1 Limnohabitans sp.
ACCAGTCACTGCTGGTCAAAGAAGACCAGCAGGTCCGCAAAGGTCAAAAGATCGCCGAGATGGGCAAAACCGATGCAGACCGCGTCAAGCTGCATTTTGAAATTCGGCGTCAAGGCAAGCCCGTCGATCCCGCCAAGTTTTTGCCAGCCCGTTGACATTCGCCGTGGCACTTTGATTTTTCTGTCGCTCATCCTGAGACAATCGAAGGATGAGCGAATTAGACATTTCCCTATCCCAAGCCCACGCCGACGAAACCAGTCACTCCAGTGAAGATCTGCCCGCAGGCTTTCTGCGTGTGGGGTCTTTGGACATGGATGCCCAAGGCATCGCCCGCCGACCTGACGGCAAAGTCGTGTTCATCGAAGGCGCTTTGCCCTTTGAAATTGTCTCGGTCAACGTGCACCGCAAAAAGAACAACTGGGAGCAGGGCACCGTCACCGATATTCACCACGAATCGTCTCAGCGCGTGCGCCCGGGGTGCCCCAATTTTGGCTTGCACCAAGGCGCCTGTGGTGGTTGCAAGATGCAGCACTTGGAGGCTTCGGCCCAAGTCGCCGTCAAGCAGCGCGTGCTCGAGGACAACCTTTGGCACCTGGGCAAGGTCAAGGTCGAAACCCTGTTGCGCCCGATTGAGGGGCCGACTTGGGGCTACCGCTACCGTGCCCGACTGTCGGTGCGCTATGTGATCAAAAAAGGGGAAGTCCTGATTGGCTTTCATGAGCGCAAGAGCCGCTACATCGCCGACATGAAGGTGTGTCCCGTGTTGCCGCAGTATGTCAGCGCCATGCTCATGCCTTTGCGTGCGCTGATTGCCCAGATGGATGCGCGCGAGACACTGCCGCAGATCGAGTTGGCTTGCGGTGACGAGGTCACGGCATTGGTCTTGCGCCACCTGGAACCCATGAGCGATGGCGACAAAGCTTTGCTGCGCGCTTTTGCCGTCGAGCACCAAGTGCAGTGGTGGTTGCAGCCCAAAGGGCCCGACACGGTGCATTTGCTGGACGAGGGTGGTTCGCAACTGAGTTACGGCTTGCCCGACTTTGGCATCACCATGCCGTTTCGGCCCACCGACTTCACCCAGGTCAACCCCTTCATCAACCGCGTGCTGGTGGCGCGAGCGCTGCGCTTGCTGCAAGCAAAAAAGACCGAGCGCGTGATCGACTGGTTTTGCGGTTTGGGCAATTTCACCCTGCCCATTGCCACGCAAGCGGCGCAGGTGTTGGGCATTGAGGGGGCTGAAACTCTGGTGGCCCGCTCGCGTGAGAACTACACGGCCAACCAGGCCATGCGCCCAGCCGGGCAGGCTTTGGCCCCCACAGAGTTTGTGGTGCGCAACTTGTTTGACATGACACCTGCCATGCTGGTGGCCGATGGTACGGCCGATAAATGGTTGGTGGACCCTCCTCGTGAGGGTGCTTTTGCGCTGGCCAAGGCGCTGGCTGAGTTGAACGAAAACCAGGAACTGCGACAAGGCTGGATGCCGCCCAAGCGCATTGTCTATGTGAGTTGCAACCCTGCCACCTTGGCGCGCGATGCGGGTTTACTGGTGCACCGCGCCGGTTACCGCTGTTTAAGCGCTGGCGTGGTCAATATGTTCGCTCATACCGCGCACGTTGAGAGCATGGCGGTCTTCGAATTGGCATGATCTGAACGCGCTTCGGGATGTGCAGCCCCTTTGAACAAGGGGCGGACACAAAAAAGGCTCCCGAGGAGCCTTTGTTTTGAGGGCAGAGAAGGGGG
>JACDQO010000341.1 GCA_015657605.1 Limnohabitans sp.
AGCTGTCCAGCCGTTGAGCGCAAAACCTTTGTCTTTTGGAAAGTTGGTGTCACCGCCCACAAAGTAAGCCAGTGCGCCCGCACGGGTGGTGCGGAAGGTCTGTGGTGCAACCGTCAAAGTGGGCTTGAACAAAACTGCACCCATTTGGTAGCCGTAAGCGGCGTCAATCACTTGTTCAGCCAAAGCTTTGGCGGCCGCTTGGCCTTTGCTGGCACCGGTTTGGCTGATGTCCACCAAGGCTTTGCACCAAGCGGTCTGAGCGCTACGCACTTCGGCCTCTGTGATGCCTTGGTTAACGACCACGGTGGCCGAAGCGGCGCTGGACAGACCCACAAGCGCCAAAGAGGCTGCGATCAAGCTGAGAGATTTCATGGAGAGTTTCCGATCATGGAGGGTTTAAAAGGGTTTTACGACTATCCGAATTTATTTGGATGCCGAAATGAATTAAAAATGATGCAAATGAAGCCGGATTAAATTCCAAATGACGATCGGCTGCGCTTCGCATTAACAAGAGATGACACGCACCTGCATGGCAATGCGGCCAGCGACAATACAAAAATGTTCAGAAAACAGCTCAGTTGGGTCCTTCTTTTTTTAGCCGCCTGCATTGTTTTGCAGGGCATCGGTGCCGTCTTTGCCTTGCGCGAAGCCGAACGCCAAGTGGTGCGAGGACGCATTGCCAGCGACATTCACCAAGGCTTTGTGCAACTGTCGGCAACCAAACAGCACCTGCGTGCTTGGGTGACCCAACACAAAATCGGCGCCGGTGGCGTTCCGGCAGCCCGAGAAGCTTTGCTGAACGACATGCAACAAACCTTGGCCGATTTGGCAACCCTCGCCCAAACTGCGTCCAACTTGGGCATGGACGGCAGCGATGGCGAAGAGCAAGTCGCCCGCCAAGAGGCACTGCGGGTCTTGCGACAAAACGTCAAAACTCTGGGTGAAACGCTGGGCATGGTCAAAACCCTGCCCGCCGACATTCCGGCCCGTTTGGGCTGGGACACATTGACCGAGGTTTCGTAAGTACAGAAGGACGCGATTTGCGCCAGTTGATTGGGCAGAGCATCGTGCGTGAACGAGCGGCCATGCTCAGGGAGCGCCAAGCAGCCGATGCCACCTTGGCCCGTATCCGCTGGTTATGGATAGGCATGGCCTTGTCTTTGGCCCTGCTGGCATCGGGGGCGACGGTTTATTTTGCAAGGGCCCTGCGACGGCCGATCGACGAACTGGCCAGAGGCGCACACAAACTCCGGCAAGGCAAATTGCAACACCGCATTCCGCTGGACGGACAAGATGAATTTTCAGATGTGGCCCGCAGCATGAACGCCATGGCCGCTGCCCTGGAAAAACACAGCCAGCAAGAAACCGAACAACGCCAGCGCTTGGAGTCTGAGGTGCGCGAGCGCACAAGCGCTTTGCATGAAGCCAACAAGTCGCTCCAACAAACCGACACGCGACGCCGCCAGTTGTTGGCCGACATCAGCCACGAGCTGAGAACCCCCACCACGGCGATTCGAGGCGAAGCCGAAATCACCCTGCGCGGTGGCGAAAGAGCCGCCCCAGAATACCGAGAAGCTTTGCAACGCATTGTGGCCATTTCGCGCCAACTGGGCTCTGTGATCGACGACTTGCTGGCCATGGCCCGCAGCGACATGGAGTCGCTGAGCATCGTGCACCAAACCGTGGATTTGTCTGAGCCCTTGGCCGATGCGTTGTCTCAGGCCAGCGCCTTGGCGGGTGAAAAAGACATCCGGATTGACTGCCCCGAGATGCCCAGAGGTTCGGTCAAGGTCATGGGCGATGCGCAGCGCTTGAGCCAACTGCTTTTGCTTTTGCTGGACAACGCGGTGCGTTATTCGCACCCCAAAGGCACGGTCACGGTCCGCTGGC
>JACDQO010000342.1 GCA_015657605.1 Limnohabitans sp.
ATCGAAGCCATGGAATGCCGGTTGCCCGCACCGGCAAGATCGGCGACGGCAAGATCTTTGTGTATTGACCTCGAGCAAGTGGTTCGCATCCGCACCGGTGAAACCGGCGCAGAAGCCCTTTGATGCATCAGAAAGAGAGTCGACAAATGAAAAAACTACTTGCTACCCTGGCCTTGGGCCTGAGTTTGGGTCTCGGTGTGTTCGGCACGGCTTCGGTTGCCACCGCGCAAACTGCCCCCGCTGCCGTCACAGCCCCTGCCGCTGAAGCCAAACCTGCCGATGCAGCACCCGCACCTGCAGCACCTGCTGCTGCAACGGCTGCGGCCGAAGCCGCGCCAGCGCTGGTGCCCAACAAAGGCGACATCGCCTGGATGATGGTTTCCACCATCTTGGTCATCTTGATGGTCATTCCGGGCCTGGCCCTTTTCTATGGCGGCTTGGTGCGCAGCAAAAACATGCTGTCGGTGCTGATGCAGGTCGTGGTCACCTTCTCCATGATCACCGTGCTGTGGTTCATCTATGGCTACAGCCTGGCGTTCACCGAGGGCAATGCTTTCATCGGTGGCTTTGACCGCCTGTTCATGATGGGCATCTGGGACAACGCCGCGGGCACTTTTGCCAACGCCGCCACTTTCAGCAAGGGCGTTGTGATTCCTGAAATCACCTTCGCTGCCTTCCAGGCCACGTTCGCAGGCATCACTTGCGCACTGATCGTGGGTGCCTTCGCTGAGCGCATCAAGTTCTCTGCTGTGCTCGCCTTCATGGTGCTGTGGTTCACTTTCAGCTACCTGCCTGTCGCGCACATGGTTTGGTTCTGGATGGGCCCTGATGCCTACACCGCCAAAGAAGTGGCCGATGAAATGACCTCCAAAGCTGGCCTGATCTGGCAGTGGGGTGCCCTGGACTTCGCGGGCGGCACGGTGGTGCACATCAACGCCGCTGTGGCGGGTCTGGTCGGTGCCTTCATGGTCGGCAAGCGCGTGGGTTATGGCCGTGAAGCCATGGCCCCCCACAGCCTGACTTTGACCATGGTGGGCGCGTCCTTGCTGTGGGTGGGCTGGTTCGGTTTCAACGCCGGCTCGGCTCTGGAAGCCAACGGTTTCGCGGCTCTCGCCTTCATCAACACTTTGGTCGCAACAGCGGGTGCTGTGCTGGCTTGGTGCGTGGGTGAAGCGCTGATGCGTGGCAAAGCCTCCATGTTGGGTGCAGCTTCGGGTGCGGTGGCCGGTCTGGTCGCCATCACGCCAGCCGCAGGCAACGTGGGCATCGGCGGCGGTCTGGTGATCGGCATCGTGGCTGGCTTTGCTTGCCTGTGGGGTGTGAACGGCCTCAAGAAGATGCTGGGTGCTGACGACTCTTTGGACGTGTTCGGTGTGCACGGCGTGGGCGGTATCGTCGGCGCCTTGTTGACCGGCGTGTTCAACTCGCCCGCTTTGGGTGGCCCCAGCGCCGTGGGCGACTGGGTCACGGTGGCCATGGTGGCACCTGATGCTTATTCGATCGCCTCGCAAGTGTGGATCCAAGCCAAAGCCGTGCTGCTGACCATCGTCTGGTCGGGTGTGGTCTCGGTGGTTGCCTTCAAGATCGTTGACCTGACCATTGGTCTGCGTGTCACCGAAGAAGAAGAGCGCGAAGGTCTGGACATTGCCTCGCACGGCGAGTCTGCCTACCACGGCTAAACGCCGGATACGACAAGTTTCATTGCAAACGGTGGCGCAAGCCACCCCCTCATCAGCCCGCAAAGCTTCGGCCTTGCGGGCTGTTTCTTTGGGGGGTGGCTCGGGCACAATGGATTGCATGCACGCACCTGCCTTGTTGACACCCACCTGGACCGCCATCACCACCGAGCCCGATGGCCTGGGCGAGTCGCCCTTTTGGCACCCGCAAGAGCAGCGCCTGTATTGGGTGGACATTCCGGGTCGGCGCATCGCGCGCGTGGCGGTGCAGGGTTTGCAGGCCCAAGGGCCGGTGGCGTATTGGCCTTTGACGCAAGAGCCCGGTTGCATTGCGCCCGTGTTTGGTGGCGGCTTGGTCATGGCCCTGCGCGATGGCATTTACCTCGCGGCGCGAATGGGGCGGGCCCCTTGGAGCTGCTG
>JACDQO010000343.1 GCA_015657605.1 Limnohabitans sp.
GCTGGCACCCGCGCATCGCGGTGGTCAGTGGCGACGATGTGCTGACGCAACTGCGAACACCCGACTCCCACTTTGACCACCTGATGAACGGCGCGCAGGTGACCAGCGTGCGCGAACGGCTGGTGTTTGGCAACGCCTATTTGGGCGCGCAACCGATCGTGGATGCGCTGGACCAAGGGGCCGACATCGTGATCACCGGGCGGGTGGCGGACGCGGCGCTGTTTCTGGGGCCGCTGGTGCATGGCCTGGGCTGGAAGCTGGCCGATGCGGCCACGCCCAAGGACTTCAACCGCTTGGCTCAGGGCCTGACAGTGGGGCATTTGCTCGAATGCTCGGGCCAAGGCAGCGGTGGCAATTTTGGCAGCCAAGGCCATTGGCAACAGATCCCTGACTTGGCACACATCGGTTATCCGATCGCCGAGGTCTTGGCAGACGGCACAGCCTTCATCACCAAAGCGCCCGGCACCGGAGGCTTGGTCAACTTTGACACCGTGCGCCAACAACTGCTGTACGAGGTGCACAACCCGCATGCGTATTTTTCGCCCGATGTGGTGCTCAACATGGGCCAGATCGAGTTGCGCGATGAAGGCGAAAACCGTGTGCGTGTGACCGGCGCATTGGGACTCGCGCCCACCGGTCAGCTCAAGGTGGTGGCGGGCTTCAAGGATGGCTTCAAAGCCGAGGTCAGTTGGGGCTTTTCTTGGCCCGACGCTTGGGACAAGGTGCAAGCCGCAGAGGCGATGATCCGCACACAACTGAAAGAGCGTCACATGCCTTTTGACGAGCTGTTTGTCGAATACCCCGGCCTCAATTCGGCGCATGGCCCCCTTGCGCCTCTGCCGCCAGCGGCAGAGCTGAATGAGCGGGCCGAGATTTGGGTGCGGATGGTGCTGCGCACTCCCAGCAAAGCGGCTGCCGATGGCTTTGGGCGATTGTTCCCCTGGATGGCGCTGAGTGGTCCGGCTTTCACGTGCGGCTTTCAAGGCCTGAACAGCACGAGTGAATTGCTGGGCATCTGGCCCACCCTGATTCCGCGCCAGCGGGTGCCTGCCCAAATGGAGATCTTGGAGCCCAGCGCATGAACAACACACCTCTCATCAAGATTCCACTGGCCCAGATTGCCCACGCCCGCAGCGGTGACAAGGCCGATTGGGTGGACTTTGGGCTGTTTGCGTGGAACGAGGCGGGTTACCGGATCCTTGAACGCGAAGTCACGGCCGCCAAAGTGCAGGCGCATTTCGCACCCTGGCTGCCAGGCCAAGTCGATGCTTGGCCACTGCCCCGTATTTGGGCCCTGAAGTTCGTGCTGCACGGCGCACTGCAAGGCGGTGGTGCGCGCAACCTGCGCCTCGATAACCTGGGCAAAGCCATGGGCGCGGCGCTGTTGCGGCTGGAAATTGAAATCAGTGCACACGAGCTGGGCCTGGCCCCAAAAAACCACCGAACGCACAGGCCATTGAGCCCGCACCCGCAAGCAGGGGGCATCAGGCAAAGCGGTACAAGCGCTGCGGGTTGTCCACCAACAAGGCTTGTTGACCCGCAGCATTGGGGACGATGGTGGGGATCGCATTGACCAAGCCCGCATCGTTTGGAATGTGGGTGTGGTTGGGGTGTGGCCAGTCGCTGCCCCACACGCAACGGTCACCGTGTGCACGCCACAACAGCTGCGCCAGCGCCACGCCATGGGCATAGCGTTCATCCGGTGCGGCATGCGCATCGATGCGGTCTATGCCGCTGAGCTTGACCCATAAATGGGGCGCATCCAGCAGGCGCATCAAGGCTTGAAAGTCTTCATGCTTCGCACCCAGCCGTGCATCGACACGGCCCATGTGATCGATCACCACAGGCACCTGGCTTTGCACCAGCCAAGGCCCCAACTCATGGACCAAAGCCGACTCAAAATGGACCTGCAGATGCAGCCCATGTGCGGCCAAGCGGGGGGTCAGGGCCAAGACTTCGCGCACATCGGTACCCGCGCCCAAATGGCGCATGAAATTAAAGCGCACGCCGCGCATGCCGGCCTGGGCCAATCGGGCCAATTCGGCATCGGGCACATCGACAGGCACCAACGCGACGCCCAGGTAACGGCCCTCACCGTGGGCGATCGCATCCTCGACCACGCTGTTGTCCATGCCGTGCACCATGGATTGCACGATCACACAGCGCTCAATGCCCAAAATGCGGTGCAAGGCATACAAGGTGTCGCGCGGAGCCGCCACCGGGGTGATTTGGCGCAAAGGGTTGTAAGCGAAGCGCTCGGGGGGGCCAAACACATGGACATGCGCATCGCAGGCTCCGGGCGGAAGCTGCCAGTTGGGTGTTTGTGGCTGCGCGTCGTAGGTCCTGACCGGCAGAGTCTGATCTTGCGAGGGGGTCATGTGGGGCCGTTCGGATGAATGAACAGGGTTCGGCGGGTATTGCGAAACATGGGCCGCACTCGGCTGCTCCACTCGGTGTGGCGCACGGCCAGCCAAGGTTCGGACTCGGTCACTTGGGCGCTCAACAGGTCGTAACAGGCCACATGCAGGGGAATCCCGGCAGGGCCATCTCGGCGCATCAAACGGCGCGCCCTCAAGCAGCCCGGCACTTGGGACAAACCCGGCAAATGCTCTTGTTCGTACCAGGCGTGAAATTCACTTTCGCACCCTTCTGCCACGTCGGTTTCGACCACGTAATGGAAGGGGGCTTGAGCCCGTGGCATGGACACGCCAGGCCCCATGAGATCGGTCCCGGGTTCCAGCGCTTCCCACATAGCGCCCACCGCAGGGCTTGGACGCTGGTGAAGCGGGCCTGTCCAATAGTGCCGCCAAGCTTGAACGTCACCGCGCCAAGCACGCCACGATTGCAGGTCTGCCAAAGCAGGCCCATGCCATGGGCCATCCTGATCGCAAAGCCAAATTGCACTCACATCACCACCCTGTTCATTCACGTTGAATGTCTGAGCAGCTTGTCAACCGTCAGACATTCGAAAAAACGCACAGCTCTCCTCCAAACCGAAGGGTCGCTGACTCAAGAATCCAAGCGGATGTTGCGCGCCTTGATCAAAGCGGCCCACTTGTTCGTATCGGCCCTGAGCAAGGCAGCCATCTCCTCGGGTGTCGTGGCGCGCGGCTCAGCGCCAGACTGCAGCAAACGATTGGCCACGGCGGGATCGGCCAATGCCCGTCGCGTCGCCGCATTGAGCGCATCGACGATCGGACGGGGGGTCTTTGAGGAGACAAAAAAAGCGTACCAATGTTGGTGTCTACCGCTGGGAACCCCATCTCCTCAAAGGTTTTGACCTCGGGCAATCCGGGGTGCCGCATGCGCGAAGCCATGCCCAAAGCCTTGAGCCTGCCCGCCTTGATCTGCCCCATCACCGCAGGCACATCGGCAAACACACCCGCCACCTGCCCGCCCAACAAGTTGGTCAATGCAGGGGCCATGCCGTTGAAAGGCACATGCAGCAAATCCAACTTGGTGGCCTCTTGCATTTGGAGCAAGGCCAAGTGTGGAATGCTGCCCATGCCCGAAGACGCCATCGGAACTGGCAGATTGGCCGCTCTGGCCCGTTGCACAAAATCGACGACATCGGTGGCCGGGTTTTGCGCACTGGTGACCAGCACCTCCACGTTGTTGACAACCAAAGACACCGGCGTGAAGTCACGCACCATGTCATAGGGCAATTTGTCGTACAGCGCTGGATTGATGGCAGCGGCGCCCACGCTGGTGATCCACACGGTGCTGCCATCGGGCTCGCCCTTGAGCGTCTCCATCGCACCGATCGCGCCGTTGGCACCCGGTTTGTTGTCGACCAGCACCGGACGCCCCAGTTCTCGCGACAAGGTTTCTGCCAATGTCCTCGCCACAAAATCCACCGGACCGCCCGGCGCAAACGCCACGATCAAACGCACAGGTCGGGTGTTGCTTTGCCCCCAGGCAATGCCACCAAGGCTGGTCGCCAATGCGCCCGCACCGGTGCGCTGCAACCACTGTCGCCTGGAAAATTCTTGGCTCATGTGTGTCTCCTTTAGATGTTTGAATGGATGAATGGGATATCAGCCGCAGCGCACGGTCATGCCACCGTCAACCACAATTTCAGTGCCGGTGATGAAGCGCGCGTCTTCTGAGGCCAAGAACAGGGCAGCACTGGCACTGTCGCGCCCGTCACCCATGAAGCCCAAGGGGATCCTGGCCAGACGCTGGTTCAACAGCGCCTGCACATCCCCCCCCCGCGCGCTGGCCTGCCAGCCGAGACTCGACCATGGGGGTGTGCAACTGGCCTGGCACCACGGTATTGACCCGGATGTGGTCTGCTGCGTGTTGTATGGCCATGACCTTGGACATCTGAATCACGCCGGCTTTGGCCGCTGCGTAGGCCACTTGGGCGCTGCCGGTCCAGCGTATGCCCGATGTCGAAGCCATGTTGACAATGGCGCCACCCCCACGCGCCTTGAGCAAAGGCAGGGCATGTTTGCAGGTCAAAAAAACACTTTTGAGGTTGAAGTTGATCTGAGCATCCCAAATGTCCTCGCTCATCTCCACAGGGCCGCCAGGGGCTGATCCGCCCACGTTGTTGATGAGGATGTCGAGGCCCCCCAACCGCTCTGCGCAGGCCTGCACCATGCGGTTCACGCTGGCACTGTCCGTCACATCGCACTCAAAAGGATGGATGGCCTGTGCGTGCTCACCCGCCAAAGCCAGCGTTTGCGCCAAGCGCGAGGGGTCAAAGTCAACCGCCCAGACCTGAGCGCCCTCTTGCGCCAAACGAACAGCCATGGCTCGCCCATTGCCCCAACCTGGCCCCACGCACCCAGCCCCGGTGACCAAGGCCACTTTGTTTGCAAATCTCATGCTTGAAAATCTCGTTCCATCATGGTCACAGTGTGCGGTGGAGACATATCGCTGTAAATGACACAATGGCTATACCAGCTATAGAGTTTTTAAATGGATAGATCGTGTCATGGACTTGCGACAACTTGAATCTTTTGCCACGGTGGCCGACTGCGGCAGTGTGAGCCGCGCAGCCACTGCTCTGCACTTGAGCCAGCCCAGCATCAGCCGTCAGCTCAGTCTGCTCGAGGCGGACCTCGGGCAACGCCTGTTTGAGCGGCATGGTCGGGGCGTGCGCCTGACCCCCGCAGGCCAAGCGCTGCTGGTGCATGCACGCACCTTGCTGGAAGGCGCGCGCCAAGCCAGGCGCCAGTTGATGGACATGAACGAAGAACCCAGTGGACGCGTGGTGGTGGGCTTACCGCACCGCGTGGCGACGGGTTTGTGTGTGCCCTTGGTCGAACGTTTTCGACAAAAACTGCCGAATGCCATGATCAGCATCAGCGAAGGCCTGAGCCTGTCGCTGCGCGAAGACCTGTTGCAGGGCCGCATCGATTTGGCTTTGTTGTTTGACCCCGCCCCCACACCCTTGATGTCACGCGGAACCGCTGATGCGTGAGAGGTTGATACTGGTGGCGCCAGAAGGCACCTCCCTCAAATTCCGGGTGTCCCTGGCAGAACTGGCGCAGGTGCCGATGATTTTGCCCTCAGCCCCCAACCCGATTCGCAGCCTGGTGGATGCGGTCTTGTTGCCGCGCAGAATCGGCTTGCAAATCGTGGCCGAAGTGGGCGCTGTTCACAGCGCCATCGCATTGGTGGAGCATGGGGTGGGCTGCTCCATCTTGCCGCAAAGCGCACTGTTGATGGCCCAGCAGGCGAAGCGTTTACCCACCGCCCTGATCGGACCACCAGCCTTGTGGAATCGACTGGTGCTGGCCATGCCCGCTGCGCGTCCGCTTTCACGGTTGCAGCAAGCCACTGCAGCGCTACTTCGTCAGATGGACTTTCGCCAAACCTACTGACAAAGCCCAGCCAGCACAACTGGTTCGGTGATCAGACCCGCTCAATGATCAGTGCAATGCCCTGACCCACACCGATACACATCGTGCACAGCGCGTAGCGGCCAGCCGTTTGCTGCAGGCGGTTGATGGCGGTGGTGGCCAAACGGGCACCCGAAGCACCCAGCGGATGACCCAGGGCAATCGCGCCACCCCAGGCGTTCACGCGGGCGTCGTCGTCTTTCAGGCCCAACATGCGCATCACGGCCAGGCCTTGCGCGGCGAAAGCTTCGTTCAACTCGATCACGTCCATGTGGTCAATGGTCAAGCCGGTTTGCGCCAACACCTTGAGCGTGGCGGGCGCGGGGCCAATGCCCATCACGCGCGGGGCGACCCCTGCCGTGGCCATGCCCACGATGCGGGCCTTGGGCGTCAGGCCGTTTTTGGCGGCGGTGGCTTCGTCGGCCAGCAGCAAGGCACATGCGCCATCGTTCACACCCGAGGCGTTGCCGGCGGTCACGGTGCCGTCCGGGCGCACCACGCCTTTGAGCTTGGCCAACGCTTCGAGGCTGGTCTCACGGGGGTGCTCGTCGGTGTCCACAATGATCGCGTCGCCCTTTTTCTGAGGGATGCTCACACCCACAATTTCACGCGCCAAATGCCCGGCCTTGATGGCGGCCACAGCGCGCAGTTGGCTGTTGTAGGCCATCAGGTCTTGCGCTTCGCGCTCGATCTTGTAATCGGTCGCGACGTTTTCAGCCGTCTCGGGCATGGAGTCCACACCGTACTGGGCTTTCATGAGCTTGTTGATGAAGCGCCAGCCAATGGTGGTGTCGTACACCGCGTTGGCGCGGCTAAACGCCGTTTCGGCTTTGGGCATGACAAACGGGGCGCGGCTCATGCTCTCGACCCCGCCGGCAATCATCAAACCGGCTTCTCCGGCTTTGATGGCGCGCGCGGCCGTGCCAATGGCGTCCAGACCCGAGCCGCACAGGCGGTTGATGGTGGCGCCGGCACA
>JACDQO010000344.1 GCA_015657605.1 Limnohabitans sp.
CCCACGCGCACGGTGATCTCGCTGCCCTTCATGACACGCTGACCGTCTTCTTCGCGGTACTCAGCGCGGCGACCGCCTTGCGAGACCACATGCACATCGTCCAGGTGCAGCTCAATCAGGCCTTGGTCCAGGTCTTCGATGCCCGCATAACCGACAGCTGCCAGAATGCGCCCAAGGTTCGGGTCGCTGGCAAAGAATGCGGTTTTGACCAAGGGCGAATGCGCAATGGCATAGGCCACCTGGCGGCACTCTTCGCCCGTGCGGCCGCCCTCGACCTGCACCGTGATGAACTTGGTCGCGCCCTCGCCATCGCGCACGATGGCATGCGCCAGTTGGCGGGCCACTTGCATCAGACCTTTCACCAAGGCTTGACCGTCTGCGCTGTCGAGTGACGCGATGGGGGCATGCGCCGCCTTGTGGGTGGCGATCAGCATGAAGGAATCGTTGGTCGATGTGTCGCCATCGATGGTGATGCGGTTGAACGAGCCATCGGCCAGCCGCTTGGCCAGCTCTGGCAACAAGGCCGGGGCGATGCACGCATCGGTGGCCACAAAGCCGAGCATGGTCGCCATATTGGGGCGAATCATGCCCGCGCCCTTGCTGATGCCGGTGATGCTCACTGTTTTGCCGCCCAATTGCACCTGCACGCTGGCCGCTTTGGGCACGGTGTCGGTGGTCATGATGCCCTCTGCGGCCTTGGCCCAGTGAGCGGCTTGCGCATCGGCCAGTGCAGCAGGCAGGCCCGCCACAATGCGGCTCACGGGCAGCGGCTCCATGATCACGCCCGTGGAAAAAGGCAGCACTTGCGCCGGCGAGCAGTGCAACAAACCAGCCAAGGCCTCACAGGTTTGACGTGCATGGGCCAGGCCTGGGGCACCCGTGCCCGCGTTCGCATTGCCGGTGTTGATGACCAAGGCCCGTACCTTACTGCCTGCGGCCAGGTGCTCACGGCAAACCTGAACAGGCGCTGCGCAAAAACGGTTGCGGGTGAACACGCCCGCTACGCTGGTGCCCTCATCCAGCAAAAACACCGTCAAATCTTTGCGGTTGGCTTTGCGCACACCCGCTTGGGCGATGCCGATGCGCACGCCAGCGATGGTGCTCAGTTGCGCAGGGTCCAGTGGGGGCAAATTCACGGGCATAAACTTCTTTCAGGAAAACACAGGGTGTTTCAGTTGGCTCACGGACAAAACGGGCCGAAGCCCGTTTTGGTGGTTCGCTGTTTTCAAGCGAGTTTGCCGTGGCAGTGTTTGTACTTTTTGCCACTGCCGCAGGGGCAAGGCTCATTGCGCCCCACCTGGCCCCAGGTGCTCGCCAAATCTGCGAGACCACCTGCAGCTGCAGCGGCTTGCACTTGTGGCTGTCCCGTTTCATCGGGGGCGCTATAGGTCACATTGCTGATGTTCTCGGCACGTTCTTCGATCGCTTGTGCAGCCTGCTGGATCTGGTCACCCGACTCGATGCGCACGGTCATCAGGGTACGGGTCACTTCGTTCTTGACCCCATCGAGCAACTGACCAAACAACTCAAAGGCTTCGCGCTTGTATTCTTGCTTGGGTTGCTTTTGCGCATAACCGCGAAGGTGAATGCCTTGGCGCAGGTAATCCAGCGAACTCAGATGCTCTCGCCAATGGGTGTCGATGCTTTGCAGCAAAATCATGCGCTCAAACGCGACAAAACTGTCACCGCCCGCCTGATCCAACTTGGCTTGGAACTGCGCATGGGCTGCAGTCACCACCATCTCCAAGATGTCTTCCTCGCCAATGGCGCTGGAGTCTTGAACTTTGGCCTGGAGTTCTAACTGAATACCCCATTCATAGGCCAGCACTTTTTCAAGTTCAGGCAAATCCCATTGTTCTTCCACCGACTCCACGGGAACATACTGGC
>JACDQO010000345.1 GCA_015657605.1 Limnohabitans sp.
CAAAGGCGCTGTAGCGTGAGCGCATCAGCCGCTACGCATCGGGTGCGGCCTGCCCCGCATGCAGGGGGCCGCAGCAGTCGCTCAGACTCATTGCCTGACCTTTGGGCGTGGTACGTCCGCACGGGCAAGGTGTGGCCATCAAGCGCCTTTGCGTGCCGCGCTTTCGGCCTTGTGCTGCGCCAGCGTGATCATGGGCGCCTGGGCTTTTTTCCAGGCGGCAAAGCCGCCGTCGATGTGGGCCACATTGCTCATGCCCATGTCTTGCAGGGTTTTGGTGGCCAGGGCGCTGCGCCAGCCTGCGCCGCAAAACAAGATGAACTGTTTGCTCTCGTCGGCGAACACGGGCTTGAAATAAGGCGAAGCCGGGTCCACCCAAAACTCCAACATGCCTCTGGGCGCGAGCAACGCGCCAGGCACTGTGCCATCGCGTTCCAGCTCACGCGGATCGCGGATGTCAACGATCTGCACCTTGGGGTCGCTCATGCGGGCGCGAACCGCGTCCACGGTGTGCGTCGTGACCTGTGCCATGGCTTCGTCGACGAGGACTTGAAATCCTTTGGTGATGGGCATGCGTGTCTCCTTGGGTAGGTTTGCAACAAAATCATTTGCGCCAGAAATGCGAACTGAACAGCACCAGTACCGACAGCAACTCGAGACGGCCCAGCAGCATGGCAAAACTCAAGACGCTCAACTGAAAAGGGTTGAGACCCCCGAAATTACCCGAGGGTCCGACTTCACCCAGGCCGGGACCGATGTTGTTGACGGTGGCGATCACCGCAGAAAACGCGGTCACGATGTCCAAGCCGCTGAGCAAGAGCAGCATGCTCAAGCCCATGGTGGCACCGCCATAAATGAGCATGAAGCCCAGCACCGCGGTCATGACGACATGGGGATCACAGCACCACCCAAGGTGACCGGGTTGATGACGCGGGGGTGAATGATGCGCACCAACTCACGTCGCGCTTGCTTGACCAACAACACCATGCGCACCATCTTGATGCCGCCGCCCGTAGACCCTGCACACGATACAAAGCAGCCCAAAAACATCAACAAAATCGGGGCGAATACGGGCCACTGCGCGTAATCGGTGGCGGCATAACCGGTGGTGGTGGCCAAGGACACCACATGAAAAGCGCTGATGCGCAAGGCCTCCAACCCGTCGTCATACACGCCATGGGCCAACAGCAGCGCCATCACCAACAAAGTGGCGGCCAACAAAACACCCAAGTAGGTGCGAATCTCCCGGTCGTTGCTGATGGGCAGGATGGAGCGGCTGCGCAGCACCACAAAGTAGCGCACAAAACTGATGCCGGCCAAGGTCATGAACACGATGGCGACCCACTCGATCGCAGGGGAGTTGAAGTGCCCAAAACTGGCATCGTATGAAGAAAAGCCACCCAAACCCATGGTGGTGCACATGTGCATGAAGGCGTCAGCCCAGCCCATGCCAGCCCAGCGGTAAGCCAGCAAGCAAGCGGCCGAGAACACAAAGTAAACGCCCCACAATCCGCGCGCCGTCTCGGCAATCCGAGGCGTGAACTTGGTGTCTTTCATGGGGCCAGGCATTTCTGTCTTGTAGAGCTGCATGCCACCCAGCCCGAGCATGGGCAGCACGGCTACGACCAAAAGCATGATGCCCAGGCCACCAATCAGCTGCAAAAAGCAGCGCCAAATGTTGACCGAAACCGGCAAATGATCGAGTCCCGACAAGGCCGTAGCCCCGGTGGCGGTCAAGGCGCTCATGGCCTCGAAGTAAGCTTTGAACCAGGTGATCTCGGGCACCAAAAACATGAGCGGCAAGGCCGAATACGCGGGCAGCACCAACCACACCATGTTGACCAGCAAGAAACCGTCTTTGGTCTTCAATTCACGCCGATGCTTCTGAGTGATCGCCGCCAACACCAAGCCACTGACGGCCGTCAAACCAAAGCCCGCCAACCAGATCCACTGCAAGTCACGGTGGTCTTCAAACCAGGCCCAGATGCCGGGCACCAAGAACGTGACCGAGAACGCGATCAAAATGCGCGCCATCAAAGCCAAGACCGGTGAGAGGAATGTGAGCATCAGCCAAAGAAGGTCGCGCTGACCTGAAAGAGTTTTTCCACCGCACGCACATCGCGCTTGTTGGGAATGAACAAGACGATGTGGTCATTGGCTTCGATCAGGGTGTCATGGTGCGGCATGAGCACTTCGGAATTTTTGCCTTCGCCACGCACAATGGCGCCCATGCTCACGCCCTGGGGCAGCTTGATTTCTTCGACACGCCGTCCCACCAACTTCGAGGTTTTGATGTCACCGCGCGCAATGCCCTCTAGCGCCTCGGCCGCCCCCCGACGCAGGCTGTGCACCGCCGCCACATCGCCCCGGCGCAGATGCGCCAGCAATTCACCAATCACGGTTTGCGCGGGTGAAATGGCGATGTCGATCGTGCTGCCTTGCATCATGTCGGCATAGGCGCGGCGGTTGATCAGGGCCATCACACGCCTTGCGCCCATGCGCTTGGCCAACATGGCCGACATGATGTTGTCCTCGTCGTCGCTGGTCAGCGCCAGAAACAAATCCATCTCGCCCACGTTTTCTTCTTGCAGCAAGTCTTCGTCAGCGCCGTCGCCATTCAAGATCAGCATGCTCGACGGCAGCTGGCTGGCCAGGTATTCGCAGCGTTTTTTGTCACGCTCGATCAACTTCACGTCGTATTGGTCCGCCAGAATGCGCGCCAAGCGCAAACCGACCTTGCCACCCCCGGCCAGCATGAGGCGCCGAACGGGTTGATCGGTTTTATGGATGCCGGACAACACAAGGGGGATCTTGCGGGTGTCGGCCAGCACAAACACCTCGTCGCCAGGCAAGATGCACGTCTCGGGCAGCGCGTCCACCTGCGTGTCTTGCCGGTACAGGGCCACGACGCGCATCTCGGCATCCGGTAAGCGGTCACGGAACTCGGCAATGGTGTGGTTCACCAGCAGACTGTCGGCCGCCGCACGCACCACGATCAGGCTTACGCGCCCCTCGGCAAATTCGAGCACCTGCAGAGCTTCGGGGTATTGGATCAGCTGCTCGATGTAGCGCATCACCGACTCTTCAGGGCAGATCACATGGTCGACCGCAAAGCCCGCCTTGCCCAGCAATTCATCACCCTCGTTGAATTCGGGAGAACGCAAACGAGCAATGGTGGTGGGGACGTTGAAAACGTCGTGCGCAATCTTGCATGCAACCAAATTGGACTCGTCAGCGGCAGCACAGGCGATCACCATGTCGGCGTCTTTGGCACCTGCCTCCCGCAGCACCGAGGGCTGAATGCCGTTGCCCACCACGCCGCGCAGGTCCAAGCGCTCTTCAAGCAGCCGCAGGCGTGCCGGGTCCTGGTCGATGACGGTGATGTCGTTTTGCTCGGAAACCAGGCTTTCAGCGACGCTTTCGCCCACACGGCCGGCGCCCAGGATGATGATGTTCATGAGGCCTGATGATACGGGAGCCAGCCCCGAGAAAAGCCTGCTTTTGCCCTCAAAGCGCCCGCTGGATGATGATTTTTTGCACGTCGCTGGTGCCTTCGTAGATCTGGCACACACGCACATCGCGGTAAATGCGCTCGACCGGAAAATCGCTCACATAGCCGTAACCACCGAGGGTCTGGATGGCGGCCGAGCACACCATTTCGGCGGCCTCGCTGGCAAACAGCTTGGCCATGGCCGCTTCTTTCAGGCAAGGACGGCCCGCGTCGCGCAAGCTGGCTGCGTGCCAAATCAGCTGGCGCGCCGCTTCGAGTTGCGTGGCGCAGTCGGCCAAGCGAAACCCCACCGCTTGGTGGTTGAAGATGGCGGTGCCAAAACTCTCGCGCTGCTTGGCGTAGTCGATGGCCACCTCCAAAGCGCTGCGGGCCATGCCCAGGCTTTGCGCGGCGATGCCGATGCGCCCGCCTTCGAGGGATGACAGGGCAATCTTGTAGCCCTCGCCCTCTTGGCCGATCAAGTTCTCAGCCGGGATGCGGCAGTTGTCGAAGTTGATCTGCGCGGTGTCGCTGCTGTGCTGACCCAGCTTGTCTTCCAGACGTGCCACCGCATAGCCGGGAGTGCGTGTGGGCACCAAAAAGGCGCTCAGGCCTTTCTTGCCGGCGCCCTTGTCGGACACCGCAATCACCACCGCCACATCGCCGTTTTGGCCACTGGTGATGAACTGCTTGACGCCGTTGATGACGTACTCGTCGCCGTCTTTGACGGCTGTGGTGCGCAAGGCCGAGGCGTCCGAGCCCACATGGGGCTCGGTCAGACAAAACGCACCCAGCATCTGGCCTTGGGCCAGCGGCGTGAGCCACTGCGCTTTTTGCGCAGCGCTGCCGTACATCATCAAAATAGCGTTGACGGGGCAGTTGGTCACGCTGATGGTGGTGCTGACGCCGCCGTCACCCGCTGCAATTTCTTCAAGCACCAGCGCCAGCGTCACATAGTCCAGACCTGCGCCGCCCAGCTCTTCGGGCACGCAAATGCCATATGCCCCCAGCTCGGCCAGGCCCTTGTGCGCAGCTTTGGGAAAGTGGTGCTTCTTGTCCCACTCGGCGGCATGGGGCCACAGCTCGCGCTGGGCAAAGTCACGCACGGCGTCACGGATCATCTCTTGGTCGGAGCTCAGCAGCATGTCGGTCTTTCGTTGTCGGTTCACCAGGGCAGCACTTGCCCATCGTGGTTCAAAAATGCGCCTCGGTGTTTCGGGTCGCGTTGTGTACGAACGGTCTCTAGCGTCTCACGCAGGTTGGCTGCGCTGTCTTGTACTTTGACAGGCGCTTGCGGACCGCCCATGTCGGTCTGCACCCAGCCGGGGTGTAAGGCCACACAGCCAATTTCAGGAAAGTCATGCTGAGCACATCGGATGTACATATTCAGCGCTGCCTTGCTCATTCGGTAAAGCACCGCCATGCTGCTTTCAGTCAAGGTCAAACTGCCGAAGTGACTGCTGATGACCGCGAAAGTTCCAGCAGACTGGGCCAGCATGGGGGCAATCTGTGGCAACACCATCATGGGGCCCATGGCGTTGGTGTGCATCAAGAGGTCGAATTTTTCACGCGTCGGCGGCGAAGCGGTGGTCTCCCGATCCACCACGCCCGCAACATAAATGGCCAAATCGATCTTCTCGCCGTCGAGCTGCCAAGCAAGCCCTGAGTTGCTGGCCGGGTTGGCCACGTCCACGCGCAGGGTTTGTGCACCCAAGGCCTTCAGGCGTTCAAGCCCCTCATCGCTGCGAGCTGTCGCGATCACCCGCCAACCGTCAGCGATGTACTGGCTGGCCAGTTCAAACCCGATGCCGCGCGATGCGCCGATGAGCAGGGCAGTCGGCATTCGTCAGACCAGTTCCAGCGCCACGGCCGTGCCTTCGCCACCGCCGATGCACAGCGTGGCGAGACCCTTCTTGAGACCACGGGCCTTGAGCGCGTGGATGAGTGTGACCATGATTCGGGCACCGGACGCGCCAATCGGGTGACCCAGCGCACAGGCACCGCCATTCACGTTGACCTTGTCGTGCGACACGTTCAACTCTTTCATGAGCGCCATGGGCACCACGGCAAAGGCCTCGTTGACTTCCCACAGGTCGACGTCTTCGACTTTCCAGCCGGCCTTGGCCAGGACTTTTTGGGTGGCGCCCACTGGGGCGGTGGCGAACCACTCGGGCTCTTGCGCGTGGGTGGCGTGGCTGACGATGCGGG
>JACDQO010000346.1 GCA_015657605.1 Limnohabitans sp.
ACCGCATGGTGCCCCGCATGATGGGCCCGGTGGCCGGCGGCATGATCCGCGACTGGTGCGAGGCCAAAGGCGTGCAGGTGTTCACCGGCACCAAGGTCGAAGCCATCAGCCGTGGCGCAGAAAAAGGCTTGCTCGGCAAGTTGGCTTCTGCGGTGGGCTTGGGGTCTGACGATGCGGGTGGCCCGCTGCAGGTCCGCTTGTCCAATGGCCAAACCGTTGAGGCCGATCTGGTCATCAGCGCCACGGGCGTGCGCCCAGCGATTGGCTTTTTGAAGGACAGCGGCATCACCTGCCTGCAAGGCGTGTTGACCGACCAGCACCTGCAAACCAATGTGCCCGGCATTTACGCAGCAGGCGACTGCGCCGAGGCGTTTGACATGGTCAGCGGCAAAACGATTGTGAGCGCCATCCAGCCCAATGCGGCCGAGCAGGCCCGTGTGGCTGCGCTCAACATGCTGGGCCAAAAGACCGAGCTCAAGGGCGTCACGCAAATCAACGTGCTCGACACCTTGGGTTTGATCTCCACCAGTTTTGGCAACTGGGAAGGCGTGGCCGGTGGCCAGTCGGCCGTGTTGACCGACAAGTCTGCGGGCCGTCACCTGAGCCTGCAGTTCAAGGACGATGTGATGGTCGGTTGCAACAGCGTGGGCTGGACCGAGCATGTGGGCGTGATGCGCGGCTTGGTGGAGGGACAGATCCATTTGGGCGGCTGGAAAGACCGCCTGATGCACGACCCGACCAAGTTGATGGACGCTTACCTCGATTGCGCACAGGGTCAAGGCCGATGGAGTGGTGCGCAAGACGCACGCCGCCGCTGAAGCGACAATCTGCGCATGAACATCACTTTCAAACTGTTTGCCACACTGACCGACTATTTGCCTGCCGAAGCCCGGCGCAGCAACCAGGTCACGCTGGATGTGGCGCAAGACGCCCCCATCAGCCAGATCATCGAGCCCTTTGGCATGCCGCCCAAGCTCGTGCACTTGGTGCTGGTGAATGGCAAATACATCAAACCCGAAGACCGGGAAACCACCACCTTGGTCGAAGGCGATGTGTTGGCGATCTGGCCGCCTGTGGCCGGCGGTTGAGGTCAGCGTTCGTTGGTACCCAACTGATGCAGTCCTACTACCCAGAGCGCTTTGAGCGCGACATGGGCACCTCTGAAACCGAATGGTTGACGGCCTTGCCCCGCGCCTTGGGCGAGCACGCCTTTGAGCTGGAAAACGGCCAAGCACACGTGCACATCGGTGACGGCCATTTGCTGCTGCAATGGCGCATCTTGCCCCCGCGCGTGATCGCGCTGCTGCGCCTGCAGCGTTTGTCAGTCTCTTTTGTGTTTGAAGGCGTGGAAGAAGATGCGCGCCAGCGCTTCATGAAGCACTTTGATTTGACGATGCAGCGGGGTGGGGGTTGAGGACGGGGCCCGGTTGTGATCACGGTCGGACGTGATCACGCCAGTGGCCAGCACGACAACAGCCACCACCAGCGTGCCAAAAAATTGGCTCAAAGAATCCGGAATGCCATCGCAGCGACAACAGTTGGTGGCAGGGCCGCCAGTAACAATTTGCCCGCATTGACGACCCCTTCGTCAAACTTGCCCTTGAGGATGGCCACGCCTGCCGGATTGGGTGCATTGGCAATGACGGTCAGGCCTCCACCGGTCACCGCCCCGGCGACGATGGCCACCTTGAATTCGTCGCTCAAGCCAGGCACCAGCGAGGCCAGGTAG
>JACDQO010000347.1 GCA_015657605.1 Limnohabitans sp.
CAGATGCTCATGGTCGACAGTGTGAAGGGGATGCCGAACTTCTTGGCGGCCATGCGCGTGCATTTCGCCATCGGCGTGCTGCATGCCGGTGAGGCCCACGGGGGCGATGCACACGGGCATTTTGGTGTCGATGCCGACCATTTGGGTGGCGGTCGTGCGGTTTTCCATGTTGACGGCCACGCGTTGGCGCAGCTTGATCTTGTGGAAGTCGCTTTCGTTGGCGCGGTAGGTGCCCTCGGTCCAAGAGCCGCTGTCGGCGTAGTCGTAAAACATGCGCGGCACGCGCTTTTCGGCCAGAACGCGCAGGTCTTCGATGTTGGTGATCACGGGCATGGGGGCAGTCTCCGAAAGGGTAGTTGTTTCAAACCGACCCTGATGTTAGCCCCCGGGCAGCCTTTCGCCTGTGAAACTTGGGACAGCCCGATTGAAATTTCTTGCGATCCAGGCTCAGCGGGTTTCTGTTTGGATGAATCCAGCCATCAGGATTTGAAACGCCCCGCCAGTGCCGTGGCGCTGTCGCGCAGCACGTTTTGGTCGGCGCCCACGGCCACAAACAGGCAGCCTTGCTCAACGTAGTGCTTGGCCAGGGCTTCGTCGCCCGTCAAGATGCCCGCCGCTTTGCCGCAGGCCTTGATGCGGGCAATGGATTCGTCAATGACTTTCAGCACATCCGGGTGCTTGGGGTTGCCCAAGTGGCCAAGCGCCGCAGACAAGTCGCCGGGGCCGATGAACACGCCGTCCACGCCGTCCACGTTGGCAATGGCTTCGATGTTTGCAGGCCCAAAACGGTTTCGACCTGAAGCAAGACACAAATTTCGTCGCTGCTTTTCTGGGCGTAGCCTTTGACGCGGCCATAGTGGCTGGCGCGGGGCGCACCCGCATAGCCGCGCACACCGTGGGGCGGGTAGCGGGTGTAGGACACCGCTTGTTGCGCTTCTTCTTCGGTCTGGATGTAGGGCACCAACAGGGTTTGCACGCCGACATCGAGCAAGCGCTTGAAGGTCACCATGTCGTTCCACGGTGGGCGCACTATGGGCGTGGTGGGGCTGCCCTTCATGGCTTGCAACTGCGCCACGATTTCCGTCAGGTCGTTGGGTGAGTGCTCCATGTCCAGCAGCAGCCAGTCAAAGTTGCAATGCGCCAGGATTTCGGTGCTGATGTTGCTGCACAGGTGCGACCACAGGCCGATCTGCTTTTGACCGGATTGGATGGCGTGTTTGAAATGGTTGATGGGCATGTCCATGACTTATTTCCCAGGGTTGTGATGGCGCGTTTGCATGAGACAGCTCATGCAAACGGTTCATCTGTTTTCAGTTGCTGCAGCTGACGCTGCCGCAGCCCGACATGGTCACGTTTTTGATGGCCGAGGGGTCAGCCAAGGTTTCGGTCACGCTGTCAAAACCCACCGACTTGAGGTGCGCGGCCAGGCCTGCGTCCATGCTGGCGGCGTGGCCAGGAAACCATTCGATCAAGGCTTCGGCCATGCGGGTGATGATTTGTTTGTCGGTGTCCAGGTAATGGGCTTCGACCACGCGCATGGTCTCCAAGATCGTGGCGTGGTGTTCGGCGTGGCAGTTATCGGCCGAGAAACCAGTGGCCAGCATCCAGCGCTCTTCTTGGGCAAAGTGCTCCACGGTGTGCTTCAAAAACGCTTGGTAGACGGGCAGTTGCTCTTCTTCGGGCGTGGCCAGAATCTGGTTGACCATGGCCATGAACTCGTGGTGCGTGTCGTCCATGCGGCGTCGCC
>JACDQO010000348.1 GCA_015657605.1 Limnohabitans sp.
GCGTGTCACACGCCAGCAGGCAAAACAGCAGCAAACCCTGGAACACGCCGGTGATCGACTTCGGTAGGCCCAAGCGCGATTGCGCCAACTCGCCGCCGATGTAGAACATGCTCATCAGCACGGCTGACAGCACCATGCCTGCTGGATGCAAGCGCCCGACAAAGGCCACAATGATGGCGGCAAAACCATAGCCCGCAGGCACGTAAGGCGTGAGCTGCCCGATGGGCCCGGCCACCTCCAAAGCGCCCGCCAGACCCGCCGCCCCGCCCGAGACCAAGAGCGCCACCCACAGCGCCTTGCGCGAAGAAAAGCCGGCATAACGCGCAGCGTCAGGCGCCAGTCCGCCCACCTGCTGGGCAAAGCCCGCTCGGGTGCGGAACAAGAACACCCACAGCAATCCAGCACCCAGCAGCCCCAACAGCAAACCAACGCTGACCCGGGAGCCGTCCATCAGACGCGGAATTTGGGTGACCGACTCAAAGGTCTTGGACTGCGGAAAATTGAAACCTGCCGGGTCTTTCCAAGGGCCATAAACCAAGTAGCTCAGCACCATACCGGCCACGTAGACCAGCATCAGACTGACCAAAATCTCGTTGGCATTGAAGCGGTCACGCAAAAACGCCGTGATGCCGGCCCAAAACATGCCGCCCAAAACACCCGCCAAAAGCACCGCCAGCACGATCCAGCGGCCCGTCTCTTTGTCGGCCAACAAGGCCACGCCTCCGGCGCACACCGCGCCCATGACGAATTGCCCCTCGGCACCGATGTTCCAGACGTTGGACCTGAAGCAGACCGCCAAGCCCAAGGCGATGATCAACAGCGGCGTGGCCTTGACCATCAACTCGCCCAAGGCATAAGGGGTTTTGATCGGCTCCCAAAAAAACATTTGCAGTCCCCGCACCGGGTCTTTGCCCAAAGCCATGAACAGCGCCACACCCAAGAGCACCGTGAGGAACAAGGCCAAAATCGGAGACGCATAAGTCCACAGGTTCGAAGCCTGAGGACGAGGTTCAAGCCGCAGCATGTTGGACTCCTTGTTGGGCAGGTATGCTCGTTCCGGCATCGGGCCACAAGCCGCTCATCCACTCGCCAATGCGCTCTACCGTGGCTTCGCCTCGCGCCACCGAAGGCGACAAGCGCCCCTTGGCGATCACATGCAATCGGTCAGACAACTCAAACAATTCTTCCAACTCCTCACTCACCACCAACACGGCACAACCCGCGTCGCGCAGCGCCAAAATCTCGGCGCGGATCTGCGCCGCCGCGCCCACGTCCACGCCCCAAGTGGGTTGCGAGACGATGAGCAACTTCGGGGTCGCGCTGATCTCGCGCCCCACGATGAACTTTTGCAAATTGCCGCCCGACAGCGACTGCGCTGCGGCGTCCGGCCCCGACGCCTTGACCTTGAAGCGGTCGATGATGCCGCGCGCCTGATCGGCCAACGCCCCCATGCGCACCCAGCCGCCCGCACCCACGGACTCGCTTCGCGTGAGCAACAGGTTTTGCGACAGGCTCAGCGATGGCACAGCGCCCCGACCCAAGCGCTCTTCGGGCACAAAGTGCAAGCCCATTTGCCTGCGCGGCACCGGCCCCCAAGCTGCCACCGGCTGACCCAACAAGCTCACACTGGCCGCGCCGCACTGCGCGCCTGCGCGAGTGTCTTCGCCAGACAAGGCCCACATCAGCTCTCTTTGGCCGTTGCCTGACACGCCGGCCAGACCCACCACCTCGCCTGCACGCACCTGCAGGCTGATGCCGTCGAGTTCCACACCAAACGGGTCTTGCCGCGTCAGGCTCAGGCCCTTGACCGACAAGACCACCTCGCCCGGCGCACGCGCCACATGCTGCAAGGCCGGGGGCTCGGCCCCGATCATCAAGCGGCTGAGCGAGGCGTTGGACTCTTCACGCGGATCGCACACACCCGTCAGCTTGCCGCCGCGCAGCACCGTGCAGGCACTGCACAGCGCACGGATTTCGTGCAGCTTGTGCGAGATGTACAAAATGCTCACGCCCTGACTGACGAGCTTGTGCAGCACCACAAACAATTTCTCGACCGCCTGCGGTGTCAGCACCGAAGTGGGCTCGTCCAAAATCAACAACTTGGGTTCAGTCAACAGCGCGCGGATGATCTCCACCCGCTGCATCTCGCCCACGCTCAGGGTGTGCACCGGGCGCTCGGGCTCCAGATCCAGGCCGTACTCACTGGCCTTGGCCACGATGCGCTCGGTCACTTCGGCCAGGCTCAGGGTTTTGTCCAAACCCAGCCACACGTTTTCGGCCACGGTGAGCGTGTCAAACAAACTGAAGTGCTGGAAGACCATGCTGATGCCCAGCTTGCGCGCTTCTTGCGGGTTGCGGATGTGGACCGGCTGGCCGTTGAACACCACCTGGCCTTCGTCGGGTTTGACCGAGCCGTAAATGATTTTCATCAGGGTGGATTTGCCGGCGCCGTTTTCGCCCAGCACGGCATGGGCCTGGCCGGGCATCACGGTCAGCGAAACGTCCTGGTTGGCCACCACGCCCGGATAGCG
Source organism: Limnohabitans sp. (assembly GCA_015657605.1). Taxonomy (GTDB): domain Bacteria; phylum Pseudomonadota; class Gammaproteobacteria; order Burkholderiales; family Burkholderiaceae_C; genus Limnohabitans_A. Next base: position 2,532 of record JACDQO010000348.1, read on the forward strand.
CTTGGTGATGCCTTGCAAAGACAAGAGGGGTGTGGTCATGTCGGGCTCGAGGGGTTCGGATGAGGTAACTGAGCAGCGCTGATTTTCACCTGTTCGCGCAGCCACCGGGCCGCAGCCGAGGCATGGCTGCGCTCATGCCAAAGTTGGTAGTACACCATCTTGGGAAAGGCCACCGGACAGGGCAGCAAGCTCAAGCCGCGCTGCGCATCGGGGCCTTGCAAAAAGCGCTGGCAATACTGGCGGCCCGTGGTCAGAACGAGCAAACTCGATGCCACCATGCGTGGCATCAAGCCAAAGTGGGCACAGCGCGCCGAAATGTTGCGCACCAGCCCCAACTGATCCAAGTGTTCGTCGATCACCCCGCGCCAACCCGGGTAAGCGGGCGTGGGGGCAATGTGCTCGCAGGCCAGCCAGTCTTCCGGCGTCCAGCCCCGGCGCACCGCCGGGTGCTTGCTGCTGACCAGGCAGGCCACCTCGTCTTCAAACAGTTGAGCGCGGTGAAGTTCTTCGCTGGGCTGAGCCCAGTTGCCAATCACCACGTCGATCAGGCCTTGCCCCAGGTCGTGCGCGTATTGAGCCTGGGCCGACAAGGCATGCACCTCAACCCGGCAATGGGGCGCCAGCGCCTTGACGCGGGCCATGACAGACGGCAGGAACAAAGGGTCCAGGGTGTCACTGGCCGCGATGCGAAAAGTTTCACGGGCATCGGCAGGGTCGAACACGCGGGCGGGAGAAAACAGGCTTTCTGCCGATTGCAGGATCTGCGTGACCGGGCCGAGCATTTGCAAGCCCACATCGGTGGGCACCATGCCGGTGCCTGAGCGCACCAAAATCGGATCGCCCGTCAACTCGCGCAGGCGTTTGAGCGCCACGGACACGGCCGGCTGCTGCTGGCCCAAGCGCATGGCGGTTTTGGAGACACTGCGTTCGGTGAGCAAGGTGTGAAGGGTGCGAATGAGTTGAAGGTCGATCTTGTCGAAAAGATGCGGCTGCTTCATGTTGGATTTCAGATAAGCGTTATGGCATCAGACCCATAGGAGAACCCCGGGTTTATCCTAGGATCAGACGATCCTGAAAAGTGATTTGCCATGTCAAAAACGCTTGTCTCCTCTCTGAAATCTGCGCCGCTTGTGTCCAGTCCATTGCGGTTCTGGCATCGCGGTCAAGTGATGAACCCGGGCAATGTACCACCAGACCGAACCCTCTTGGACCTGCTGCGCGAGGACCTGCACCTGAGTGCCACCAAAGAGGGTTGCGCTGCGGGCGATTGCGGGGCCTGCACGGTGGTGGTGGCCGAGCCGGTGAACGGGCGTTTGCAGTACCGCGCCGTCAACAGCTGCATCAAACCCGCCCACGCGATCGACGGCCTGGCGCTGTGGACCGCCGCCGATCTGGCCCTGCCCGACGGCACACTGCACCCAGTTCAGCAAGCCATGGTCGCGTGCCACGGCTCGCAATGCGGCTTTTGCACACCGGTTTTGTGATGAGCCTGTTTGCGCTCTACCA
>JACDQO010000349.1 GCA_015657605.1 Limnohabitans sp.
GCCCCAAAAAACCAGCTTGCTCGACCGGCTCGAGCACCGTCAAAGGCACCTCGAACAAGGGCCTGTCACCCTGCAACACCTTGAGGCTGCCCACTGATTGCCCTTTAATAAAAGGTGCAATCAGGGGGTCGGGCCGAACCACCTGGGTTTTCAATTGGGCCGCCGTGCCAGAGGGCACGGCCACCACCAAGGGCCTGTCCGCGCCCAGCCTGACCACCGCCTGCTTGCCTTTCCAGACCGGGGGCGTCACCACGGCTTGGTTCGCATCGAACAGTTTGACGGCATCAAAGGCCGTGTAACCCCAGTTCAGCAGCTTTTGACTTTCGTTGGCACGGGCGTTTTCACTTTCGGCGCCCAAAACCACGCTGAGCAAACGGCGCGTCCCCACATTTGGGAACTCGCGCTTGGCCGAAGCCACCAAGCAATAACCCGCCGCCTGGGTGTGGCCCGTCTTGAGTCCATCGACCGTGGCGTCCCTGAACAACAGCAAATTCCGATTGGTGTCGTTGGCAGCGGGAGTGCCCGAGTAACGGTATTTCTTGATGGCGTAATAAGGCACATAGTCAGGAAAGTCCCGCATCAATCGGGTGGCCAGCAGCGCCAAGTCCCTGGCGGTCGTGGTGTGGCCGGGTGCTGTCAGGCCCTCCGGGTTTTTGTAGGCCGTGTTGTTCATGCCCAAAATCCGGGCCTGATCGTTCATCAGCTGAACAAAGCGCTCCACGCTGCCCGCCACCCCTTCGGCCAAAGCCACTGTGGCGTCATTGCCCGACTGCACGATCATGCCTTTGATCAAATCCTCAACAGGCACTTGCATCTTGGGGTCGATGAACATGCGCGAACCGGGCATCTTCCAAGCCCGCTCGGAGACGGGCAAAGTTTGCTGAAGGTTCAGCTTGCGGGACTTGAGGGCATCGAAGACCAAATAAGCGGTCATCAGTTTGGTCAGCGAAGCGGGCTCCACCGTCATGTCGGGGTCTTTGGCGGCCAGCACCTGATTGGCGGTGACGTCCATCAAAAGATAAGCCTTGGCAGCCAACTCGGGGGGCTGGGGCATTTGGGCTTGAGCCACCCCAGAAAGAACCAGGCAAAAACAGCTGACCAGAATTTTGAGGAAGGTGTTCATCGCGGGTAAATTTTGAAAAGTCTTGAAGCCCTATGGGCCAAAATTGCACGCCCATAGGGTTGGACAAGCGGGTAAAGGGCGAGGGCGCCCAGCGGATCAGGCCCCTGAGGCCTTCAGGTGACGGATCACCAAGGATTTGAGCAAGGGCAATTGTCCGTGAAAGAAATGCTCAACGCCCGGAATCACGGTGATCGGCAGGGATTGCGGCCTGGCCCAATCCATCACGCTGGCCAGTGGCACCGTATCGTCTTGCTCGCCATGGACCACCAGGCAGCGCTCGTGCAGCGCTTGGGGCACTGGCGCCACCTCAAAACGCGATGCCGCCGTACCCACCAGCACCACGGCCTGCGGCAAACGCGCCTCGCCCAGCGCCTGCACCACATGGCTGGTGACAAAGGCGCCGAAAGAAAACCCAGCCAAAGCCACCGGCCCATCAGGGCCATCTGATCCATGACCCGAAGCATGTCTTGGGCCTCACCCCGGCCTTCGTCGTAGCTGCCAGCACTTGCACCCACACCCCTGAAGTTGAAACGCACAGCACGCCAACCGCACTGCACAAAAGCACGCGCCAAGGTTTGCACCACTTTGTTGTGCATGGTGCCGCCAAACAAGGGGTGGGGGTGGGCGATAAACGCCGTACCCTGCACAACGCCTTCTGTGGGCACATCCAAAAGCGCCTCCAAGACGCCCGCCTCGCCTTGCAGGCTCAGGGTTTGGGTGGCCTGGTTCATCAGCGCCCCAGGTGCTCGGGGGTCACAAGGCGCTCGACCACCTGGCCATTTTTCAGGTGCGACTCGACAATCTCGTCAATGTCTGCCTGGTCGACATACGAATACCAGACACCCTCTGGATAAACCACCGCCACAGGCCCCCCCGCGCAACGGTCAAGGCACCCGGCCTTGTTCACCCGCACGGCGCCGGGCCCGGCCAAGCCATGGGCTTTGACCTGGGCTTTGCAGTGGTCAAAAGCGGCCTGCGCGTTGTGCTGGGCGCAACAAGCCTCGTTGTTTTTGCGTTCATTGAGGCAAAAAAAGATGTGCCGCTTGAAATAGGGTGGGGTCTGGGGAGTGCTCATCCGGCAATTTTAGGCCTGCTGGGATGGGCCTTACCTTCAAGCCCGCCCAGCAGAAGGTGACAGGGACAGTCTGCGCACCAAGTAAATCAGCAAGGCAAAAGGCCATGACCAGCCCAACCACTGGATCAGGCCATGAAAGCGGATGAACCGCCCCTGCTCCCAGGTCTGCAAAGTCAATGGGAAGTAAGCGTCGGCAGACGCTGTATTGAGCAAACTCAACTGCAGCACCAAAGCGGCCAGCGCCAACACCCAACACAGTCGCGGCGAAGCCAAAGACAAAACCACAGCCAAAACCAAGGCAGCAACAACCCCTTGGATCACTTCGGGACTGACCCAACCCCAGGCGTGCACAGGCCCATAAGTCAATGCCGCCGACAAAGCGCTGGCCAGCAAGCCCCCCGTCAAGCAAAGCCCCGCCAACACCCAGCGCTGCGGCCTGCGCTGCACCACGCCATAGGCCAACAAGCAAGGCAGCAGCAAACCCAGCGCCACACACACCGACTCGGTCATGGGCAGCATGGGTTGCAACTCCACCTCGCGCACAGGCCAAGACTCCAGCCAAGGCGTGTCCTGAAGGACCTGGATCCAAGTGCCCTCCAGACGCTCCAGCACTTGACCCAAGCCAAAAGGCACCGCAGCCGGAAACAGCAAGGCCAAGGGCCAAACTGCCAACAGCGCCAAAGCGCCACTGGCTTCGGTTTCGAACCAGCGGTCACGAAAACGGTTCCAGTGGTCCATCAGGCCGACCCACACCAAGCCACGCGCCACTGCCGCACCCACCCAAGCGCCGACTGTGTTCAAAGCCATGTCCACGTTGGAAGGCACTCGAACGGGCAAAAACATCTGCAGCGATTCGAGCGCCAGGGACAAGGATGCGGCCAACAAAGTGGTCACCACCACAGCTGGCCACTGGGGACGCATGCGGCGCAAACTCAGCACCAGCAAAAAACCCAATGGGGCGTAGCCGAGCACGTTGGACAGCACATCAAAACCCGTCCAATAGCGCGGCCATGAAGCGGTCAAGAATGACCACGACATGACGCCCTGAAAGCGCCAGTTGTCAAATGGATAAAGGCTGGCGTAGACGATCAGGACTGCGTAAATGCAGAACAAGGGCCAAGCGGCTGATGTGCGCCGTGTCATGTTGCCTCATCGCACGGTGGCCATCAAAAGGGTTTGACCACCACCAAGATGACCGCCGCCACCATCATGAGCACCGGCACTTCGTTGAACCACCGGAACCAGACATGGCTGCGCTGCATCTGTCCTTGCTCAAACTTGCGCAGCAAGGCGCCGCAGCTGTGGTGATAGCCCAGCAGGGCCACAACGATCAGCAGCTTGGCATGCATCCAGCCCTGCCCCCCGCCCAGCCCGATGCCGTAATAAAGCCACAGCCACAAACCCAGTGCCAGGGCTGGTATCGCCAAAATGGTCATGAAGCGGTAGAGCTTGCGGGCCATCAGCAGCAGACGATCACGTTCGGCCACAGAGCCTGGGTCGACCATCGCCAAATTGACAAAGATTCGGGGCAGGTAAAACAAGCCCGCAAACCAGCTGGCAATGAACACGATGTGAAGGGCTTTGATCCAGAGCATGGAGCAAGTGTAGCCAGAGATCGCCAGCGCCGGGGACTCGGGGCGAGCAGGCAAAAAACCGACCCGCAGGGGCCGAGGGTGGGAAACCTGTCGGCGTTACCGCGTTCAGGCCCCGCTCAGGGAGGTAAAGCGGGGGGCAGCAAGCTGCCCAAGCGCAATTTATCAAATATCAAAACCGATAACAAGGTCGATTTTGTCTTTAATGAAACTTTTGATGTTTATGACACACCCCCGACTTGCTGGCGGCGGATTTGTAGCCTGAGCGACTGAGCATGCCCGCTGATCTTTGGCATCTGCGTTGACTTCAGGCACAATTTTCAGCATGAACCCAGTCGCCCCCTTCCCCGCCAACCGCCCACGCCGCTTGCGCCGTGATGAATTCACCCGCAATCTGGTGCGTGAGCACCGGGTCACAGCGCACGACCTGATCTACCCGGTCTTCGTGCTGGACGGCCAAAACCAGCGCCAGCAAGTAGGCTCGATGCCCGGCGTGGAGCGCCTGTCACTCGACCTGCTGCTGCCGGTGGCCGAAGACTGCGTCAAGCTGGGCATCCCGGTCATGGCGCTGTTCCCGGTGATCGATGCCAGCTTGAAGGACCCCACAGGCACCGAGGCCATGAACCCCAACGGCTTGGTGCCACGCGTGTGCGTGAGCTGAAAAGCGCTTTCCCGAACTGGGCGTGATGACCGATGTGGCGCTCGACCCTTCACCAGCCACGGCCAAGACGCTTGCTGGACGAAACCGGCTACATCCTGAACGACGAAACCACCGCCGTGCTGGTGCAGCAAGCCCTGACGCAAGCCGAAGCCGGTGTGGACATGGTGGCGCCCAGCGACATGATGGACGGGCGCATCGGCGCGATCCGCCAGGCGCTCGAGGC
>JACDQO010000350.1 GCA_015657605.1 Limnohabitans sp.
AGGATCGACATCGGTCACATCGGTCACATCGGTTTTTAGGGTATTGCTCAGCCCGTGCACAACACCAGCGGACAAACGGGCCTCGGCGTGCGGAGAGACAGGCTGCGCAGGAAAAATATCTCCGGCAAATGCTTGCGGTGCCTCGAGGCGCAGGTCGTGCAAGGCACTCAAGGCGTAATGTGCGAACCACAAAGATGCAAACGCAAAACCAGGGTCGTAAATCCAGATCGCCAAAGGCACCAAGATCACAAAAGCAGCGACAAACAAGGCGCCAGAGGCCCAAACCAAGCTGGGCGCTGCGCCCATCATGCCGGTGATCACGCCCATGCCCAACAGGCTCAAACGGTGGCGCGACAACAGGGTTTGCCGCTCTGAGGTGCTGGCAAACTCGGCCAACACATCAAAAGCCATGATGCGGTAAGTGAGCCAACCCCAAATCAAGGCAGGGAGCAACATGGCCAAAGGCGGCACCAACCACATGGGCAAGGTGATCAACAAGGCCCCCAAAGCCAACAAGACCGACCACAAGGTCCAGCCCAAACCCGCCAGCAAACTTCCGCCATGCTTGAGCTCAAGTCCGGCAAACCGCCTTTGGGCGACCATGCGCGCCAAGGCCGGCGTCATCAGCCAAGAAACCAGCACCAGACAAACGACCACCACCACGGGTGTGATCAGAAAAATGACCACCAAGGGCGCCACGACCGCTTTCAAATCAGGCAAGCCCACGCCCTCCAACCAGCGCCACACGGTGTCCAACCAACTGGAGGCATCCAAGCCCGTGCGCACCAGCGCGATGGCGTCATCCCAGTACAAGTAGCCCAGCAACCAAGACAGGGCGACCATCAAAACCAAGGGCAACAGCGACAGGCCGATGACACGGGGATGAAGGCAATATGCGCCAGCACGCCAAAACGAATCGATCAACAACTTCATGCCGCAAAGCTTAACAGCTGACAACAGCCGACCGCGGTGCGGGTGCTTCACCGGCCACGTTGAAACGCCATCAAAATAGCGCGTCATCCTCGAATTTGAAAGCCACTCCAATGCTTTTGCCCGTGAGCGAAAAACAGACGTGTTCGGCATCCAGCTGGAGACCCAGTTCATCCCCGCGCCAGCGGGACAGGAACACCCAGTTTTGGTTTTTTTGCACGAAGGTCTGGGCAGTGTGCGCATGTGGCGCGACTGGCCACGCCTGCTTTGTCAACAACTCGGCTGTGCTGGCCTGGTCTATTCTCGGCAAGGCTATGGCCAATCGGATGCGGTGGCAGATGTGCGGGGGCCCGCCCAGCAAAGCCCAGACGGTCAGATTCGAAGCGGCCGCCTCCAGCCAGACTACATGCACCGTGAGGCCCAGCTGGTCCTGCCCGAGTTGCTCGACCGATGGGCCATTCAAAGGCCGGTTCTGATTGGCCATTCGGATGGCGGCACCATTGCCTTGCTGCACGCAGCCCATCGCGATGTCCACGCTTGCATTGTCATGGCGCCCCATGTCATGGTCGAAGACATGTCGATTCAGGCCATCCAATTGGCTCGCGAAGCGTTTGAAAAAGGCTCATTGCGTGAACGCCTCAAGCCCTTTCATGCAGACGTGGACTGCGCCTTTTGGCAATGGAACGATGTCTGGCTGAGCGAGGGCTTTCGCAGCTTTGACATTCGAGACACATTGGCCACAGTCAGCGCGCCCTTGCTGGCGATACAAGGCGTGGCTGACCCTTATGGCAGCATGGCACAAATTGACGACATTGCGCGCCACGCACCACAGACCCAACTGCTCAAATTGGCAGGTTGCGGTCACTCACCCCACCGAGACCAGCCCTTGGCGGTGGGTCAAGCCATCGAGGAGTTCTTGAAAAACCTCAGGGCTTGAGCAAAGCCAAATCTTGCTCTGTCAGCCAGCGCCATTGACCGGGCGCCAAGTCGCTCAAAACCAAGCCACCAATTTGTGACCGATGCAGGCCTTCCACCCGGTTGCCCACAGCTGCCAACATTCGTTTGACCTGGTGGTATTTGCCTTCGGTCAAGGTCAACCGAAGGTGCAGCTCGCTGACCGCCTCGCAAGCGGCCGCTTTGACGGCCTGCGGATCGTCGTCCAACACCACCCCCGTCAACAGCCGGTCGACCATCTCAGCGGTGATGGGGTGTTTGGTGGTGACCTCGTACACCTTGGGCACGTGGTGTTTGGGTGAACTCATCTTGTGGATGAACTTGCCATCGTCGGTCAGCAGCAGAAGTCCCGTGGTGTCTTGGTCCAGCCGCCCCACCGCTTGAACCCCTTGGACCGCTGCTTTTTGAGGGCGCTGGCGCAAGGGGGGTGGCAGCAAGGTGTAAATGCTGGGCCAAGTGGAAGGCTTTTGCGAGGCACTCGGTGCCTGCAGGTTTGTTCAGC
>JACDQO010000351.1 GCA_015657605.1 Limnohabitans sp.
CCGGCGGGCATCTCCTGCGCCCAACCAATACCCGGTGCGCGCACTGCTGGCGATGCCCAAAGCCAAGGGCACCATGTACAACACGGCCGCCAAGCTGGCTGCAATTTGGTGGCTGGCCGAGGCGACCGAGCCCAAACGGGCGATGAACAAGGCCATCAGCGTGAAAGAGGTAACTTCCACCATGATGGACAGTCCTGCCGGCACGCCCATGCGCAAAAAATGTCGAATGACGGGCCATTGCACTTTTTCTGGCCATCGCCACAGTTGGTAGGGGCGGTAAATGTCCTGGGTTTTCAGCAGCCAAAGGCCTGTCAACATCATCAGGGTGTTGACCGCCAAGGTGGCCCAGGCGCAACCCACCACGCCCATGCCTGCCTGATTGCCCATGCCAAATGTCAAAACCACGGACAGCGGGATCTTGACCAGCAATGCACCGGCTTGTAACCAGGTCACCAAACGGGGGTAGCCCAAGCTTTGGTTCAGGGTGCTGTACATGCGAAAAAGCAAAGACGGCACCAAAGCCACGGCCAAGACGCGCAAGTAGGCGCGAACATCGGGCCACAGTTCCGGGGGCACTTGGGTCCAGGTCAGCCAAGGGTCTGGAAACAACAAGCCGGCCATGCCCAGAGCTGCAGCACCCGAGGCGATGTAGAGGGCTTGACGCACGGAGCGGCCAATGTCGATTGGGCGGTTGGCGCCGTGCAATTCGGCCCAGACCGGCAGCAAAGCTTGCAGCATGCCGTTGAGCGCGACATAAATGCTGATGTAAATGGACGATGCCAGGGACAGCACCGCCAGTGCATGGGGGCTGTAGCGACCCGCGATGATGGTGTCCGCGACGCCGAAAGACATCACGGCCAATTGGCCCACCAGCACGGTGCCTGCATGGCGGCTGATGGTGCGCAATTCAGACATGGCTCAATCGGGCTTGGGCGCGGGTGAAAGAGGGGACTGACTCAAAGGGTCAAGCGTCGGACGAAAAACCAGCAAGCTTTCGCTGCGGTCTCCAAGCCGTTGTGCTTTGGCTTCTTGGGTCCAACCCCATGCTTTGAGTTTGTCTTCCAGCAGGGGCAGGTTGCGTTCGTCCATCACCAGCCATGGGCAGTCACTGTGGGGTGTTTGGGCCGCTTGCAGTCGGACTTGCGCATGAAACAAAAGAGCTGCGCCTTGGGCTTGTGTGATACCAGCATATTGCAAGCAGGACGCTGTGCCCGTGACCATCTGTACTTTTTGCACCATGTGACGTAGCTGCGCGCAAAGTTGAGCAGTGGAAGCCACAGCTCATGAGCAACAACCAACACAAAACGGCACCGGACGCGGGCAAGACCATGCTTTTCCAGATGGCCGCTCGGTGGCGACCGATGCGCCATTTCACCAACCAAGCCCATGCCAGGGTGGCCAGCAAAGCCAAGCCAAAAGCCATGAGGGAAAACTCTGGCAAAAATCCTGGGGCCAGTTTGGCGACGTTGGCTGCAGGTTTGGCTGGAAATCCAGTTTGCATGGCGATCCAGATCACCCAAATGCTGAGGGCGCAAAAACTGAAAAACAGCAATGTGAACCAGTCGATCAGAGCGCCCAGGCTGCGTCGCAAAGTGGGCAAAGCGAATGCGGCCAAAGCGGCAATCCCCGGCAGAGCCAGCAAAAGTGCCCGGTCTGACATGCCGGTCAACCAAGTGGCGAACACGGTGACCGCGATGAACCACAATGGCAAAGCCAAGTGCGGAAAGCGCCAGCCGCGCGAGAGCTGGGACCTCCAGCGCCACAAAGACCATGCCGCCAATGGCCAAGCGGGCCATGTGAACCACAGCATGAGCTTGGCCAGAACATCCAGATCCAACAAGGTATGCGACTCGACACGCCAGCGCCAAAGATCCAGGTAGCCCGCGGTGGTGATGCAAAGCAAACACAGCAATGCCAATAAGCCCAGATCGAGCATGCGAAGACGAGCTTGTGCGGGGTCGCTTTGACCGAGCGCTTTTAATACAGAGCCGCCAATGCCCAGCCAAAGTGCAACGCTGGGCGCCCCTGAAAGCGTGAGACCGAGCATGCCAAGGGCTACAGCCACGCCGCTGCGCAAACGCCATCGCGGCAGGGTGGCCAAGCCGACAAAAATCAGCGAGGCGAAACAAAGCTGGCTGAGTGCTGGGGTGGCTTCATGGGCCAATCTGGCCAAACCCAGGCAGGCCAACAAGGCCAGCAAGCCGCCATCGGCCAAGGCGCGGGCGTAGTCCGCAGGCTTGGCCTCACCCCCAAACGCAAAGGCCACAGGTTGGGCTGCGGGGTGGCGGGCCAGGGCGTACACGGCATACCAGGTGGCGGCCAGGGTCAGTGCCAACATGGCAATGAAAGGAAGTCGCGCAAAGACATCTTCCCAACCGGCGGGGGCACCGTACAAAAACGCCGCGCCCAGCCAGTAAGGGAGCAAGGCCAGTTGTGGGTCATGTTGCCCCAACAAGCTGGGCCGGAACCAGTTGGCCACTTCGCCCATGGCTGGTTGGGCCAGCTGCAGCATGTAGCCCAATGCCTCCAGGTCTTGTGATTTCCAAGGCTCGCGTCCCCAAAAACCTGGCAACACATAGGCCGCACACAAGAGCAGCAAGGCCAGACGGGGCAGTCGCCGTACAGCACTTTGGGCAACGATGGCAGGGGTGGTGTGGTTCACGGACAGTGCAGAAATCGGGTGGTGTGGGGTGTTGGCCGTATCACAGCGGTGTATTTTAAAAACCAAGCAGGCTGGTCAGGGCAGTCAACGGTCAGAAGCCATGCAAAAAGGGCAGGCCGGTTGCCCGGGCTGCCCTTTTGGGGAACACCAATGCGCGAATTACTTGGCGATGGTGGTGGCCTTGCCGAAACGGTTGCGGAATTTCTCCACGCGGCCGCCCATGTTGTCGACCGACTTTTGGGTGCCGGTGTAGAAGGGGTGCGACTCGCTGGTCGTGTCCAGCTTGTACCAAGGCAGCTCGCGGCCGTCTTCCATTTTGATCATTTCTTTGGTGTTGGCGCATGAACGGGTCACGAACTTGAAACCATTGGACATGTCTTGGAAGCAAACTTCACGGTAGTTGGGGTGAATGCCGTCTTTCATGGGGGAATCCTTTTACTTTCGCTACGGTAGCCACTCTGCAGCCTATCTGAGAGCACTTTCCGCAAAACCTGTCGATTATAGGGTATCAGCCGCCGCGGCGCATCATGTCGAAGAACTCAAGGTTGTTCTTGGTGGCTTTCATGCTCTTCAAGACCATCTCCATCGCCTCGATTTCGTCCATGTTGTACATGAATTGACGCAGGATGCGGGTTTTTTGCAGCACTTCAGGCTGGAGCAGCAACTCCTCGCGCCGTGTACCGCTGCGGTTCAAGTTGATGGCCGGGAACACGCGCTTTTCGTACAGGCGGCGCTCCAAGTGAATCTCGCAGTTGCCCGTGCCCTTGAATTCTTCAAAGATCACCTCGTCCATGCGGCTGCCGGTGTCGACCAGGGCCGTGGCGATGATGGTGAGACTTCCGCCTTCTTCCACATTGCGGGCTGCGCCAAAGAAACGCTTGGGTCGCTGCAAGGCGTTGGCATCCACACCGCCCGAGAGCACTTTGCCGGAAGATGGCACCACGTTGTTGTAGGCGCGGGCCAGGC
>JACDQO010000352.1 GCA_015657605.1 Limnohabitans sp.
GGGGCTGCCATCGGCATCGGCAAAGGGCAAATACGTGGCCTCGCGCGGCTTGAGCGTGCGACCGCACAAGGCCTGAATCAAGGGGTTCAGATCGCGGCCTGACACCCGCACGATGCCCACCGCACCGCGACCGGGTGCGGTGGCGATGGCGACGATCGGTTCTTGGTGTCTGGCGAGCATGGCGGTCTTGGTGATCTTGGGCGGGGTGAAGCAAAAAAAGGCCGCTTGCGCGGCCCTTGGGGTGGGGTGGTTTTACTTGAACTTGGGCAAGTTGAACTGTGGCGGCACGCCCATGCGGGTGTTGATCATCCACTGCTGTGCGATCGACAAGATGTTGTTCGTGATCCAGTACAGCACCAAGCCTGCGGGGAAGAAGAAGAACATGACCGAGAAGATCAGCGGCATCATCCACATCAATTTGGCTTGCATCGGATCGGGTGGCGCGGGGTTCAATGCCGTTTGCAGCAAAGTCGTCAACGTCATGATCAGCGGCAAGATGTAGTAAGGATCGGGCGCAGCCAAATCTTGAATCCAGCCCACCCATGGGGCATTGCGCATCTCGACGCTGGACAACAACACCCAGTACAGCGCAATGAAAACGGGGATCTGCACCATGATCGGGAAGCAGCCACCCATGGGGTTGACTTTCTCTTCACGGTAAATCTTCATCATCTCCTGCTGCATTTGCTGCGGGTTGTTTTTCAGGCGCTCACGCATTTCCATGATCTTGGGGTTGATGGCTTTCATCTTGGCCATGCTGGAGTAGGCCTTGGCATTGAGCCAATAGAAAGCGATCTTGATCAACAGCACCAAGGCAACGATGGACCAGCCCCAGTTTTGCAACACGCTGTGCAGTTGGTCCAGCAGCCAGTACAAAGGCTTGGACAGCATGGCCAACCAGCCATAGTCTTTCACCAAGTCCAGGCCGGGCGTCAGGGCTTCGAGCACTTTTTCTTCTTGTGGTCCGCTGAACAGCTGGTTGCTGAGGCTGCGGGTCTGGCCTGGGGCCAATTCTGCTAACGGCGTGATCATGCCCACGGCGTACAGGTTGGTGTCGACCTTGCGGGCAAAGTTTTCGCGTTGAATGCCTTCAGGCAACAACCAAGCGCTGGCAAAGTAGTGCTGCACCATGGCCACATAACCATTGGGAGACGATTTTTCGAACTCGGTCTTGTTCTTTTCGATGTCTGAAAACTCCAACTTTTGGTATTTCTTGGCTTCGGTGTAAACAGCCGGTCCGGTGAAGGTGAAGTAAAAAGCCGACTCGCCCTCAGGCTTGTTGCCGTCACGCACCAGTTGCATGTACAGCTGCGGCGACACAGGCACGCTGCCTTTGTTCACCACGTCGTGCTTGACGTTGATGACGTGGCTGCCGCGTTTGAAGGTGTAGGTTTTGATGAGCTGAACGCCGTTGATCTCGGCCGATTCAAAACGAACCGTCAATTCATTCTGACCATCTTTGAGTTTGCGATCGCCACTGAAACTCATGGGGGTTTTGTGGGTTGGAAAATCCCCGCCGATCAAGCCGGTTTGCGCCATGTAAACGCGGTTGCTGCTTTGGTCCAGCAACACCATGTTCTTATTGGGGTCAACCAAGTCGCGGTGCTGGGTGAATTCGCTGCGCACCAAAGAGCCGCCTTCCGAATCAAAGCTCAGCTTGAGCACATCGGTTTCGATCTCGATTTTTTCACGCGCTGTGGCTGTGGCGCCAGATGCCGACGTGGGCACCTGACCAGGCGATGCCGTCACGGCTGTCGTGGCCGTTGGCAATGCGTTGGCACCGTTGGTGGTCGAGGCAGGCGCTGAGCCTGCAGCGGGCGTGGGTGCTGGTGCGGCTATTTCAGGCTTGGGGAAAAAAGTGGCCTTTTTCCCATTGTGCAGCTGCCATTGGTCCCACAGCAGAAC
>JACDQO010000353.1 GCA_015657605.1 Limnohabitans sp.
AACCTGGGCAAAGGCGCCAGCGGCGCAGCGGTGCAGAACATCCAGCTCATGCTGGGCCTTTAAAAGTCTTTGCAAACCAGGACCGGCAGGGGCTGGCTGGCGGGTATGACAGCCGCCAGTCCGCCAATGATGCCGCTTATTTCCAGCGCTGCAGCTCGATGTGCACGCTGCCTTTGTCGCTGCTGAAGGTGACGCTGCCTTCTTGCACGGTGGCTTGCAGTTGCATGCTGCGCTCGGCCAATTTGGCCAGCTCTTGTGAGCCTTCGGTGGGCACGCGCCACACCTGCAATTTGTCCAGGCGGCTGAGCTTGGTCTCGATGCCTTTCCACCAGACTTCCGCTGCGTGGTTGAAGCAATACAGCAGCACCTCATCGGCCTTCTGGCAGGCTTTCATGATGGGTTTGTCTTCAGGCTGGCCGACTTCGATCCACATGCGGGTCTGGCCGGTGAAGTCGCGCAGGCTCACATCCGGGTCATCTGGGTCCGACAGGCCCGCCCCAAAGGCCAGCTTGCCGTCACCCTTGCACACGGACTGCAACTTGTAGGCGTTGATGGCCAGCGCCAGCAGGCGGATCATCATGCGCTCGTCGGTCTCGCTGGGGTGACGCGCCAGCGTGAGCTGGTGGTCTTCGTAATAGCTGTGATCGATGTCAGCGATCGACAGGTTGGCTTTGTAAATGGTGGATTTGAGGGCCATGGTGTCAGACGCGCTTGGCCAGCTCGGCTGCTTTTCCGGTGTAGCTGCCCGGCGTCATGGCCAGCAGGCGGTCTTTGTCGGCTTGCGGAATCTCCAACGCAGCGATCAAGCCATGCAAGTCCGCAGCCGTCACGGTTTTGCCCCGTGTGGCCTCTTTGAGTTTTTCGTAGGCACCCTGCACACCATAGCGGCGCATCACCGTCTGGATCGGTTCGGCCAGTACTTCCCATGCACCGTGCAGGTCTGCGGCCAGGGCTTCTTCGTTCAGCTCCAGCTTGTTCAAACCCGTCATGAGCGATGCATGGGCCAAGGCGGTGTAACCCAAGCCCACGCCCATGTTGCGCAGCACGGTCGAGTCGGTCAGGTCGCGCTGCCAACGGCTGATGGGCAGCTTTTCTGACAGGTGCTTGAGCACGGCGTTGGCCAGGCCCAGGTTGCCCTCCGCATTTTCAAAGTCGATCGGATTGACTTTGTGCGGCATGGTGGAAGAGCCAATTTCACCGGCTTTGAGGCGTTGCTTGAAGTAACCCAAGCTCACATAACCCCAGATGTCCCGCGACAGATCGATCAGGATGGTGTTGCTGCGGGCCACGGCATCGAACAACTCGGCCATGTAGTCGTGGGGCTCGATCTGAATGCTGTAGGGCTGAAAGCACAGGCCCAGTCCCCAGGCGTCTGATGTGCTCTCGCCAATTTCTGGGGTCTCCACGACTTGGCGGGCAAAACCTTCCCAGTCGAAGTCGGGCCAAGCTGACAGGTGCGCGTTGTAGTTGCCCACGGCGCCATTCATTTTGCCCATCAGCTGGACATCAGCGATCTTGTTGCGGCAACCGTTCAGGCGCATCACCACGTTGGCCATTTCTTTGCCGACGGTGGTGGGACTGGCGGTTTGCCCGTGGGTGCGGCTGAGCATGGGAACGTCGGCAAAAGCGTGCGCCATTTCGCGCAGTTTGGCGATCAGGCCATCCAGACCCGGCAAGATCACCTCGGCACGGGCCCCCTTGAGCTGCAGCGCGTGGCTGGTGTTGTTGATGTCTTCGCTGGTGCAGGCAAAGTGCACGAACTCAGCGGCTTTTTCCAGCTCGGGGCGGTCTTCAAATTTGGATTTGATCCAGTATTCAACCGCCTTCACATCGTGGTTGGTGGTCTTTTCAAGCGCCTTGATGGCCATGGCGTCTTCTTCGTTGAAGTTTTTAACCAAGCCCGTGAGGTATCGCCGCGCACCAGGGGTGAGGGGTTTGAATTCGGCAAAACCGGCATCTGACAAAGCGATGAACCAGGCAATTTCAACCTGTACCCGACGGTGCATGTAGCCTTGCTCACTCATGAGTGGCCGAAGGGCATTGAGTTTGCTGGCGTAACGACCATCCAGCGGAGAAAGAGCGGAAACAGGGGTGAAATTCATCCTTTGATTGTAATTCCCGCTGTGCCTTGCCAGCCCACCTGCCCAATTAGGCCATTGACACGGGGCTGACGAAGTGTTTCACCTAAAATCCGCCATCGTTCATTGGCATTGCCCTATTTTTTATGAAACTCATCGGCTCAGTTACCAGTCCTTATGTTCGCAAGGTGCGCGTCGTCATGGCCGAGAAGAAGTTGGACTACCAATTCGTCACCGAAGACGTTTGGTCTGCCCAAACCGTGATTCATGCGTCCAATCCGCTGGGTAAAGTGCCTTGCTTGGTGATGGAAGGTGGTGAAGCGGTGTTCGATTCCCGTGTGATCGTGGAGTACCTCGACACCTTGTCGCCTGTGGGCAAGCTGATCCCTGTGGCTGGCCGTGAACGGGCTGAGGTCAAAACTTGGGAAGCGCTGGCCGACGGCTTGTTGGACGCGGCCTTGATGGCCCGCATGGAAGCGGTTTGGACCGGACGCGAAGATGGCCAGCGCAGCCAAGCCTGGATTGACCGCCATTTGGACAAAATTCAACATGCCCTGAAGGCCATGAGTCACGGTTTGGGCGACAAAGCATTTTGTTCGGGCATTCACCTGAGCCTGTCTGACATCGCGGTAGGTTGTGCGGTGGGCTATTTGGACTTCCGCTTCCCTCAAATTGACTGGCGCACGCCGTACCCCAACCTGCACAAGCTTTACGACAAGCTGGCGCAGCGTTCCAGTTTTCAAGACACACAGCCCGGCTGACCCGCATTGTGGCGGTTCGCCGCCTGAGCGTCCGTGTTGGCTCTTTCCAAAAAGAGCCCCTTGTCCGGTGCGCGTCTCTCCCGAGTTGCTTCGCTCTTTATGATGAAAAAGATGGGTTGTACCAGCACCCATTTACATCGTCATGGGGCAGCGAGCTGCCCGTTCCCAGGAGAGTATTTTGCGTATCGCCACTTTTGTTTTCAACAACAAACGCCATGTCGGTCAGGTTTCGGCTGACGGCCTGCAGGTCACACCCTATGCACTGACCGAAGCCCAGGCCCTGCATGGCGCCCAATGTCTGATCGATGCCATGACGGCCGGTCAGGCTTTGCCAGCTTTGAGTGGTGCTCCTTTGGCTGTGTCCTCGGTCAAGCTGGAATCTCCTTTGCCGGTGCCGCGTCGCAACGTCTGGTGTGTGGGCCGCAACTACCATGCGCACGCCAAGGAGCTGCAGGCTTCGGTTTTCAAAGACAGCAATGCCGACACCAAGGCTTGGCCCATCGTGTTCACCAAGGTGCCCGAATGCGTGGTGGGCCCCACCGACGATGTGCAGCTGCCAGGTGCAGCCGTGTCCGATCAGATTGATTACGAAGCCGAGTTGGCCGTGATCATCGGCCAAGGCGGCAAGAACATCAGCCAAGCCGATGCCATGAAGCATGTGTTCGGCTACACCGTGGTCAACGACGTGACCGCACGCGATGTGCAGATGCGCCACCAGCAGTGGGACATGGGCAAATCTTTTGACACCTTTTGCCCCATGGGCCCGTGGATCGTGACCGCCGACGAAATCGACGGCCGCAAAACCCGTGTGCGCTGCTGGGTCAACGGCGAATTGCGCCAAGACGGCCCGACCGAGAACATGATTTTCGACATCCCCACCTTGATCGAAACCATCTCACGCGGCATCACGCTTTACCCCGGCGACATCATCGCCACAGGCACACCTGCAGGTGTGGGCATGGGCCTGAACCCACCCCGCTACATCGCCAAGGGCGATGTGATCCGCGTCGAGATCGACGGCGTGGGCAGCATCGAAAACCGATTCGTTTGAAACACCTTCAGGAGACAACCATGAAAACAAGACAGTGGCTCAAAGTGGTGATGGCTGCGGCCATCGCTTGCTCTGGTGTGACGGTGCTGGCGCAAGCCTATCCGACCAAGCCCATCACCATGGTGGTGCCCTTTCCGCCGGGTGGCGTGGCCGATACCGTGGGGCGCCCTGTGGCCGAAGCCATGGCGCGGCATCTCAAGCAAAGCATCGTGGTCGAGAACAAAGGCGGCGCTGGCGGCGGCATTGGCATGGCGCAGGTGGCCAAGTCCAAAGGCGATGGCTACACAGTCTTGATGTCACTGTCTTCTTTGGTGGTGTTGCCCGAAGCGGCGCGCATTCTGCAGCAAACCCCTCTCTATGAAACCCGTCAGCTCAAGCCGATTGCGCGTTTCACAGCCGACCCCACCGTGCTGGTGGTGCGTGCCGACAGCCCTTGGAAAACCTATGCCGAGTTCATCGCTTTTGCCAAGACCAATCCGGGCCGCATTTCCTTCGGTTCCTCGGGCAACTACGGCACGATGCACGTGCCCATGGAGCAGCTGAAAGCGGCCACGTCTTCGTTCATGCTGCATGTGCCCTACACCGGTGCCGGCCCTGCGGTCTTGTCTTTGTTGGGCGGTCAAATTGAAGCGCTGTCCACCGGCCCTGCCAGCGTCAAACAACACATCGCTTCTGGCCGTTTGCGCGCTTTGGCGCACTGGGGTGAAGGTCGCCTGGCCAGCATGCCCGAAGTGCCCAGCCTCAAAGAGTTGGGTGTGCCGATCCAGTACTCGCAATGGTCCGGCATGTTTGTCCCCGCCGACACCCCACCGGCTGTGGTCGACGCTTTGCGCCAAGCGGCCCGTTTGCCGCGCAAGATGCGCGCGCAGTGGCGGCACTGACCGCTGCGGGTACTTCGTTCATGTACCAAGATGCCCCCGACTTTGAGCGCTTTGTGCAGGCCGATGCGAAAGACATGAGCGCTTTAGTCAAGCGCATCGGCAAGGTGGACTGATAGGCCTACCTGGCCTCGTTGAACCCCATTTTTTACCCAAACCAAGGATCGCCCGTGAACTGGAGTCAAGAGTATTTTGTTAATCGCGAAGATGTTCGCTTGTATGTTTACCGCAAGCGCGCTACTGCGCCCGTGGCTGGCGAAGCCGCCAAACCGGTGCTGTTGTTGGTCCACGGCTCGACCGTGTCGGGCCGCAACACCTATGACCTGCAAGTGCCCGGAGGCCAAGACTATTCGGTGATGGATTACTTTGCCGAGCGCGGCTACGACGTTTGGACAGTGGATCACGAAGGCTACGGCCGCTCCAGCTGGTCAGGTCGAGGCAACAGCGATGTGCGCACCGGCGCCAAAGATTTGGCATCGGTCGTGCCCTTCATCTTGCAAGAAACTGGCGTTGAAAAGATCAACATTTTTGGCTCATCTTCGGGCGCATTGCGCGCTTGTCTGTACACCGAAGCGCATCCCCAAACCGTAGCGCGCCTGGGTCTGTCCGCCTTGGTTTACACCGGAGCTGGTTCGCCCACATTGGAACAGCGCCGCAAAAAACTGCCCGAGTACAGCGCCAACCCCCGCCGCAAGGTGGATTTGGCTTTTTATGAAGGCATGTTCAACCGCGACAAACCTGGCTCCAGTGAAGACAGTGTGCCCAAGGCCATTGCGGCGGCCGAGCTGCCCTTGGTCAGCGAAGTGCCCACGGGCACCTATGTGGACATGTGCGCCAACCTGCCCTTGGCCAAGCCTGAAGCCATCCCTTGCCCCACCTTGGTGATCCGTGGCGAGTTCGATGGCATCGCCGCAGAGCCCGATTTGTTGGACTTCTTCACCCGACTGCCGAGCAAGGACAAACAGTTTGTGGTTTTGTCGGGCATTGCGCACAACCCAATGATGGGGGTCGTTCGGAACAAGTTTCACTTTGCACTGGAGAACTTTCTCAAAGCGCCTCTTTGAGTGCACCATTGAATCTGCTGCGCCAAGTGGCGCAGCATGAACTTAAAAGCCCATCAAGAGGCTTGATTTGCAGTTAAAAAATCCAATAAGGAGACAAGTACCATGGCAAATGTTGAGTGGTCTGGCGGCCAAGAACACTGGACCCACAAAGGCGACATCCGTCTTTTTTTGTGGCAAAAATCCGCATCCCCCCAAAGTCCCGCATGCGGGCACGGTCGTTGTTTGTGGCTATTGGT
>JACDQO010000354.1 GCA_015657605.1 Limnohabitans sp.
CAGCATTGGGCGTTTCGACTCCAAAAGCCGTGCTGGACCATGAACTCACGGATGCCGCTCACGGCCTTGCTGCGGGCTGCAAAGCGCTTGCGGGCGGCCTCGTCGGTCATCAGGTCCACATAGCGCTGCCGGTACTTCACTTCTTGGTCGGCCACGCCATGGAACTTGTCGGGCATGGGGCGCAGGCTCTTGGTGAGCATGCGGATGGATGTGGCATGGATCGACAACTCGCCTGTGCGGGTCTTGAACAAATGGCCTTCGACGCCCACGATGTCGCCCAGGTCCCAGTGCTTGAACAGGGCGTAAAGGTCTTCACCCACGTCGTCGCGTGTCACATAGACCTGTATGCGGCCTGTGGCGTCTTGCAGCGTGGCAAAGCTGGCTTTGCCCATGACGCGCTTGAGCATCATGCGGCCTGCAACCTTGGCCATGGTTTTGGCCACGCCTTCGCCGTTCAAAGTTTCGGCATCTTTGTCGCCATGCGCTTGGTGCAGGTTGGCGGCGTGGTGCTCGGGCTTGAAGTCGTTGGGGAAGGCCACGCCTTTGCCATCGGCCTGTGCCTGGCGCATGGCCTTGAGTTTTTCGCGGCGCTCTGCGATAAGCTGGTTTTCATCTTGTGGGACTGGCGCGGCTTGGGCGGTGGCGTTCGTATCGGACATGGCGGGCGGTGGTTGGGCTCAGGGAGGGTTTGAGCCTGGATTGCGAAAAGAAAGAGAAAGCGAGGCTGCGCAGAGCGCAAAACCCGCTATTTTAAGAGTTTGCGGGGGCTTTGGGCTGGAGCTGTAGTGCTGCGCGGACGAAGGCTGCGGTCAGCGTTGAGCGGGTGGCGCTGAGGGGGCCACCATGTCGCCGATCAACTCCAGGCGCATCAAGGGCTCTTGCAGCGCAAACAAGCTGTATTTCATTTGTAGAGGCAAGGGCAGCAACTCGCCCCAGCGGTGGGACAACCAACTGCAGTCTTGCAGACGCCAAGCCTCGGCCCAATGGGGCACCACGCTGGGCTGAGCGCTCAGCTGGGTCAGGGCCTCGTGCATTTGTGCCGACAGGTGCTGCAGGTCTTCGGGCACTTGGACAGCCGGCTCAGGGGGCAGGGCATGCACTTGGCCGGTCCACAAACCGTCGCTGCGCTGACGCGTGTTCTGAATGCTGATTTTTTCCACGCCGCGGCACCAAACCATGACCAGTCCGGCTTGGGGCCGTTCAATTCGCTCGATGTGCACCCGTGTGCCCAGGGTTTCAAACTGCTCGGCGCTGGCTCCGGGGCGGTGCACTTCACGGCCTTGGGTGAGGGTGACCACCGCAAAGCCAGTGCCTTGCCGTTTCACCATTCGCCGATCATTTGCAGGTAGCGCAATTCAAACAATTGCAAGGGCAGCAAAGCGCCGGGAAACAGCACCGTCGCCAATGGGAAAAGGGGCAGTTCCGTCGGGGTCATGGGGTTTGGGGGAGGGCTCGGAGGCATCTGGGTATCATCGCACGAGCAGGAGAAAAATCGATGTGGTTTCAAATGGTCAGTCTGGTCTTGGACGTGGTGGCGGGCTTGTTGGCGGGCACTTGTTTGCTGCGTTTACTCATGCAGCGCCAACGGATTTCGTTTCACCAACCCGTGGGCCGTTTCGTCTTTGCTCTAAGCGATTGGCTGGTACTGCCTTTGCGCAAAGTGATTCCGTCTGGGTCGGCTTGGGACTTGTCCAGCTTGGCAGGCGCTTGGTTGATCAAGTTGGCGTACGTGTCCTTGTTGTGGCTGATGTCGGGCGGGCATGCGCCAGGGCTTTTGCTGCCATGGTTCAGCGTGTTGAGCTTGCTTCAGCTGGTGGTGTCGGGACTGAGTGCGCTGGTGCTGGTGTACGCGGTCATGTCTTGGGTCAACCCTCAATCGCCCTTGAACGATCTGGTGTCCAAGTTGGTTGAGCCTGTCTTGCGCCCGTTTCGGCGCATGGTGCCCTTGGTGGGCGGCATTGATTTGTCGCCTTTGGTCTTGCTCTTGGCGCTGCAAATGGTGGGCATTGTTTTGATGGGTCTGCAAATGGACGGTTTGCGCTGAGACCAGGCGTTGAAGCAAGTCCATGACAAAGGCCCTCTTTCTAGGGCCTTTCTTTTGGGCGCATCGGGTGCGGTTCAGCTGACGGCGTCTGCCGGGTGTCGCTGCAACATGGCCAGGGTGGTGGCGATGGTTTTGCGCAGTTCGCGGCGGTCGCAGATGAAGTCCACCGCGCCTTTGCTTTGCAAGAACTCGGCACGCTGAAAGCCTTCGGGCAAGGTCACGCGCACGGTGCTTTCGATCACGCGGGGGCCGGCAAAACCAATCAGGGCTTTGGGCTCGGCGATCACCACGTCACCCAAGAAGGCAAAACCGGCCGACACGCCGCCCATGGTGGGGTCGGTCAGCACGCTGATGTAGGGCAGTCCTTTTTTGGCCAAGCGGGTCAGGGCTGCGTTGGTTTTGGCCATTTGCATGAGTGACAGCAGGCCTTCTTGCATGCGCGCGCGCCTGTGGCCGTGAAGCAAACAAAAGGCACTTTTTGCGCGATGGCGGTTTCCACGCCGCGCACAAAGCGCTCGCCCACCACCGAGCCCATGGAGCCGCCCATGAAGTCGAACTCGAAGCAGGCCACCACCAGATTGATGCTGTGCACCGAGCCACCCATGACCACCAGGGCATCGGTCTCGCCCGTGTTGTCCATGGCTTCTTTCAAGCGCTCTGGGTATTTGCGGCTGTCTTTGAACTTGAGCGGGTCCACTGGCACCACTTCTTGGCCGATTTCGTATCGGCCTTCACCGTCCAAAAAGGCATTCAGGCGGGCACGCGCCCCAATGCGCAGGTGGTGCGAGCAACCGGGACAAACATTGTGGTTTTCTTCCAGGTCGGTCTTGTAGAGCACCGTCTCGCAGCTGGGGCACTTGACCCACAGGCCCTCAGGCACCGTGCGGCGATCGGCCGGGTCGGTGTGCTGGATCTTGGGGGGGAGCAGTTTTTCGAGCCAACTCATGAGGGGTTCTCCTTGTGCGGCAAATTATCGTTGAAACGGGTTGGGGCTCATTTCACATGGCGAAGATGGCAAGGGCCTGATTCCGGCCTCCGGGTCAGGCCCCTGCGCTCAGGCGTCCAGCGCTTGCCGGATGCCGGAGAGGAACTCCGCCGCCACGTCGTTGATGCGGTCAGCAGGGGCAGCATCGATCAGCTGGATCAAACGCGAGCCGATCACCACCGCATCGGCCACGCGGCTGATGGCCTTGGCGGTCTCTGCGTCGCGGATGCCGAAACCCACGCCGACGGGCACGCTGACGTGCTGACGGATGCGCGGCAGCATGGCCTCGACCGCGTCGGTGTCGAGCGTGCCAGAACCTGTGACGCCCTTGAGCGACACGTAATACACATAGCCGCTGGCCACTTGGGCCACTTGCTGCATGCGTTCGTCGGTGCTGGTGGGGGCCAACAAAAAGATCAGGTCCATGCTGTGGGCGCGCAGCTTGGCGGCAAATTCCACGCATTCTTCGGGCGGGTAGTCCACGATCAGCACGCCGTCCACACCCGCTGCCGAGGCGTCGCGGATGAAGCTGTCAGCGCCGTGCTTTTGGTCGTAGCGCTCCACCGGGTTGGCGTAACCCATCAGCACCACGGGGGTGTGGCGGTTGGTCTGGCGGAACTCGCGCACCATGGCCAGCACCTCGGACGGTGCCAATGCCCAACGCCAGGGCTTTGTCACCGGCCTTTTGGATCACAGGGCCATCGGCAGATGGGTCAGAAAACGGCACCCCCAGCTCGATGATGTCGGACCCGGCAGCTGCCATGGCGTGCATCAGCGCCACGGTGGTGTTTTTTTGGGGGAAGCCTGCCGTGACATACGGGATCAGGGCTTTGCGGCCTTGGGTTTTGAGGGCGGAGAGGGTGGCGTCGATGCGGCTCATGTCTGCTCTCACTTCACAAAGTTCACGGGCTGCTCGCCGCCTTTGACCGACTGGCCTTGGCAACTGGGTCGGCAGAAAAAGTCGGCGTTCGACAAGTCGGCCACAGTGCCGATGTCTTTGTCGCCACGGCCCGACAGGTTGATCAAGATGGACTGGTCCGTGCGCATGGTTTTGGCCAGCTTCATGGCGTAAGCCACGGCGTGGCTTGATTCGAGCGCCGGGATGATGCCTTCGGTGCGGCACAGGTAGTGGAAGGCCTCGAGCGCTTCTTTGTCGGTGATGCCCACATACTCGGCGCGGCCGATGTCTTTGAGGAAGGCATGCTCGGGGCCCACCCCGGGGTAGTCCAGGCCCGCGCTCACGCTGTGCGTCTCGGTGATCTGACCGTTTTCGTCTTGCAAAATATAAGTGCGGTTGCCGTGCAGCACGCCGGGGCTGCCCAGCTGCAGCGAGCACGAGTGCTTGCCCGAATCCATGCCTTCGCCAGCGGCTTCCACGCCTATCAATCGGGTTTTCTCGTGTTGGATGTAGGGGTAGAAGATGCCCATGGCGTTGCTGCCGCCGCCCACACAAGCGAGTACGGCATCGGGTTGTTGTTCGGCCATTTGCAGGCTCTTGAGCATCTCGGGCATTTGCGTCAGGCACTCTTCGCCGATCACGCTTTGGAAGTCGCGCACCATCATGGGGTAGGGGTGAGGGCCTGCCACAGTGCCGATGATGTAGAAGGTGTTGTCCACATTGGCCACCCAGTCGCGCATGGCTTCGTTAAGGGCGTCTTTCAGGGTTTTGCTGCCCGACTCCACCGGCACCACGGTCGCGCCCAAGAGCTTCATGCGGTAGACGTTGGGACTTTGGCGTTTGACATCTTCGCTGCCCATGTAGACCACGCATTCCAAGCCGTAACGGGCGCAGATGGTGGCCGTGGCCACGCCGTGTTGGCCTGCGCCGGTCTCGGCAATGATGCGCGGCTTGCCCATGCGCTTGGCCAGCATGGCCTGGCCAATGGTGTTGTTGATCTTGTGCGCGCCGGTGTGGTTCAGGTCTTCACGCTTCAAGAAGATTTGCGCGCCGCCCATCTCGCGGCTCATGCGCGCTGCGTGGTAGATGGGGGAGGGGCGGCCCACGAAGTGCGCCAGCTCCGACTTGAACTCGGCGATAAAGGCCGGGTCGTGCTGGTATTGGGCGTAGGCGGCTTTGAGTTCGTTGATGGCGTGGGTCAGGGTTTCGCTGACGAAGCTGCCGCCATAGATGCCGAAATGGCCTTTGACGTCGGGTTGTTGGTATTCAAACATGGTGTGTTGCTCAGTGTGGGTGGGCCGCTGTGTGTTTGCAGTGCTGAACGCTGCAAAGGAAACCGAGGCGAGCCCGTGGACTGCTTTAAAGGGGGGAGGCTGTTGTCTGCGGTGCGCACCGCTTGGACAACTGCCGCATTTTGTCGGCAGTCTTTCAG
>JACDQO010000355.1 GCA_015657605.1 Limnohabitans sp.
AACCGACATCCCGAGCTGGAAGATCTGAATCTGTATTTTTTGGGTGCGTATGGCCTGGGCTGGCTGGCACATGCGGTGCGCCATGCCAAATTTCAAGCGCAAGCGATCGGCGTGGCTGGCATGTTGTTGCTGGGTGCGGTAGCCTGGTGGCTGGAGCCCCGGTGGCGCGTGGCCACGGCTTGGGGCGTGGCGATTTGCCTGGCGTGTGCACCCCAAGCTTGGTGGATGGGCATGGGCCAAACCATGAGCCCTTGGCGGCAAGGCATGGGTTGGTTGTCGCGTGTGTCCTACAGCGTCTTTGTGGTGCACTTCGTGGTCAGTCTGGTGGTCAATGCCGTGGTCACCCACGTCTGGCCCGCTGACCTGTGGGCCAACGCCATGGGCATGCTGGCTTCGCTGATCCTGTCCTTGCTGGCAGGCGCTTGGCTTTACGAAAAAGTCGAAAAGCCCGCGGCTACTGGACGGCGCTGGTGGGTTTGGAGCGAGGTGTTCATCGCCAGCGCACTGCTGGCGATGTTGATCAATGGGACGCTTTGACTTTGGCCGTGATGTAGGCCAGGGCTTCTTCGACTTGGTCGATCAAGATCAAGCACAGGTCACCCGGTGACAAGCGAGACAAAGCCACATCGATCGCATTGAACTCACCTTGAATGTCCTGAATATGGGTGGTTCGGACAGCACCTTGCAAACCCTCGCGCAACAAACCGAGGACTTCGCCGTCTTCACGGCCCCGCTGACAGGCATCTTGGTAGAGCAACACTTCATCAAAGGCTTTGCCCAAGATGTGGGTTTGGTCCCGGATGTCTTGGTCGCGCCGGTCCCCAGCGCCACTGATGACCACCATGCGTTTGTGGGCGGGCATGTTCTCGACGGCTTGCACCAAGGCTTGGATGGCATCGGGGTTGTGGCCGTAATCGGCGATCAGGGTGGCACCCCGGTAATCAAAGACATTGAAGCGTCCAGGCACGCCTTGGATGTCGCTGACAAAGCTGGACAAGCCTTCGGCAATGACCGACCAGGGCATGTCCACAGCCCATGCCGCGCCCACTGCGGCCAAGACGTTTTCCGTTTGGAAACCGATTTGGCCTTGCCGGGTCAGTGGCACTTGGCTCAAAGGGATGCGAAAGGTTTGTTGCCCCTTTTGGGCCACGATGTCGCCTTTGTCCAGATACACCACACGCTTGCCTTGGGCGCGGTGCGTGGCCAGCACGGGTTGGTTGGGATCCAGCGCGAAGTAGGTCACCTCTCCGGGGCAGTGTCGGCCCATGGCGGCGACGGCCGGATCGTTGGCATTGAGCACGGCCATGCCTTCAGGATCCACGTTGAGCACGATCACGCGTTTGACAACCGTGAGGTCTTCCAGCGTGGTGATGTAGTTCAAACCCAGGTGGTCGCCCGTGCCCAGGTTGGTCACCACGGCCACTTGGCAGCGGTCAAAGGCCAAGCCTTCGCGCAGCAGGCCACCCCGTGCAGTTTCAAAAACCGCCACATCCATTTCGGGGTGCATGAGCACGTTGCGGGCGCTGCGGGGGCCACTGCAGTCACCCGAATCGGTTTGCCTGCCATTGACATAAACGCCATCGGTGTTGGTCATGCCCACACGCAGACCCTGACTGCGCATCAGGTGGGCGATCAAGCGAACAGTCGTCGTCTTGCCATTGGTGCCGGTCACGGCCACCACCGGGACGCGCCCAAGGTCACCTGAGGCGTACATGTGTTCGATCACGGCCTTGCCCACGTCGCGGCCTTTGCCATACGACGGACTGATGTGCATGCGCAGACCCGGTGCCGCGTTGACCTCCACAATGCCGCCGTTTTGCTCTTCAAGGGGGCGTTGGATGGATTCGCACACCACATCCACGCCACAGATGTCCAAACCCACCATTTGTGCGGCTTCGATGGCGCGGCTGGCCACTTCGGGGTGGACGTCATCGGTCACGTCGGTGGCGGTGCCACCGGTGGAGAGGTTGGCATTGTTGCGCAGCAAAACCCGGCGGCCCTTGACTGGGATGGATTCGGGTTGCAGGTCCTGTTCGTGCAAGCGACCGATGGCAATGTCATCGAAACGAATCTTTGTGAGTGAAGTGGCATGGCCATCGCCGCGGCGCGGATCGGCATTGACCAGGTCAACCAATTGCCGCACCGTGTGTTTGCCATCGCCCACCACCAAAGGGGGCTCACGGCGCGAGGCTGCCACCAGCTTGTTGCCCACCACCAACAGGCGGTAGTCATGACCTGGCAAGAATTTTTCGACCATCACCACGCCGTAGCGCAGGGCGGTGGCATAGGCTTTGTCAAAGGTCGTGCGGTCCGAGATGTTGACCGAGACCCCTTTGCCTTGGTTGCCATCTTGAGGTTTCACCACCACAGGCAAACCGACTTCTTGGGCGATCTGCCACGCTTGCTCTAAGCTGGTGGCCGGTTTGCCCAAAGGCACAGGCACACCTGCTGCGTGCAGCAAGCTCTTGGTCAGTGCCTTGTCTTGGGCGATGGATTCGGCGATGGCGCTGGTGGTGTCAACTTCGGCCGCTTGGATGCGGCGTTGCTTGGCGCCCCAGCCAAACTGCACCATGCTCCCATCGGTCAGGCGTCTGACGGGGATACCCCGTGCCAATGCAGCGTCCACAATGGCCGCTGTAGAAGGCCCTAGGCGCACGTCTTCGTCGAGTTCATGCAAATGGGCAATCGACGCTTCGAGGTCAAAACCCATGCCCGAGATGGCGGCGTTGCAAAGTTTTTCCGCCAGTTCAAGGGCTTTGCGGCCCACTGTTTCTTCGGAATACTCCACCACGACTTGGTAGACGCCGGGCTCTTCGGTGGGTGTGGTCCGGCTGAAGGAGACGGGGCAACCGGCTTGTATCTGCAAACCCAAAGTGACCTTTTCCAGTGCATGGGCCAAGCTGACGGCCAGCCCAGGCCGAACAGCATCAAACGGGCCGACTTCGGGAAAAATTCGGCGCAGGTGTTGCTCGGTGGGGTGTTGTGGACTGAGGCCTTGTTCGTCTGCCGTGCAGGTGACGATGGCTTCGATGGCCGTGTGACGGCTCCACAAGTTGGGACCGCGCAAAGCGCGAATTCTGGACACTTCCATGAAGATCGGTTCCTGTTGTTTTTTGTCGAGCCGATTCAGGCTGCCGGGATTTGGCCGTAACTTTTGACACCGGCGCGAATCAGGTCTGCATCCATGCCCATGGCCCAGGCCGCACAAGCGGCCACCAGCATGTCTTGGGTGCTGAGCAAGTTGTTTTTGAGCAAACGTGACACCCCGGGACGCTGAACGGACAACACCGACTGCTCGGCGACGCCTTCGGCCAAAATCAACTGGCCATCGCGCCAAAAGCCAACGCGTCCACCTTCTTTTTGGTGGGCCTGCAGCCGTTCTTGGTGTTCATCGTAGGCAAAGAGAATCACACCGCCGTCGCAAAATTCGGCGAGTTCGGCCACCGCCTCAACTTCGGCGTTCAAGACGGCATAGCCCGTGGGCAGCACCAAGTCGATTTGCGTGCGGATGTAGCTGGGCATTTTTTCGTCAGGCCCTGGGTACAAATCTTCCAAGGGTGCTGCTTTGGGCATTTGGGTGACGATGCCGACTTGGCAGCGGTCATAGGCCAAACCTTGGGTGAGCAGATGGCGGGCATCGCTTTCAAAGACGGCGGCTTCAACCGAACGGTTGATGAGCAAACGCTCGGCCTGGTCAAAGTCCATGGCGTTGCCTTTGAAGAGGCAACGTTGGTTGGCGTACAAGCCTTCAGCACAGGCCAGACCGGTGAACAGGCCTTGCAAATGCAAAAGCCAAGCAATCAATTTGGCACTTTTGGTGGTGTCGCCATCGCCCATCAGGCCGACCACTGGAATCCGGCCCGTCTCATGGGGCGAGATCAGGTGTTCGGCAATCGCTTGGCCGACCAATCGGGGCTGACCCTCGGCAGGGTTCAGGTGCATCAACAGGCTGGGGCCTGCATTGACTTCAACCACCACGCCCTGAGTCCCCAAGGGTTGGCAAATGTCGGGGGTCACCACGTCCACGCCTGCGATGTCCAAACCCACCACGCGCGCAGCCAGAACCGCCTGAGCCGCCACATCGGGTGCACCACATCGGTGATGTCGGTGGTCATGTTGCCAGTGCGTTTGACCAGCACCGACTGACCCAGCGCGGGCACGCTGTCGATGGTCAAACCTTGGCGAGCCAGTTCCAGCACTTCTGGGCTGTTGTCTGCCAAGACCACCAATTCGAGGGGCAAGCTACCGACACTGCCGCGGCGGGGGTCTGAATTGATTTGGAGCTCGACCAATTCGCGCACAGTGTGTTGGCCATCGCCGGTGACGCTGGCGCCTTCCCCGCGGCATGCGGCAATCATGCGGTCGCCCACCACCAACAAACGGTGCTCAGAGCCACGAACAAAGCGCTCCACGATGACATCACGGCCCTGGGCCAAGGCGATGTCGTAAGCGGTTTCGATCTCGCTTTGTGTACTCAGGTCAAGCGACACCCCGCGTGCGCGGTTGCCATTGCTGGGTTTGACGCAAACAGGCAAACCGATCTCTTGTGCTGCGATCCAGGCGGCAGCTGGGCTGTCAACCACTTGACCTTCGGGAATGGGCACGCCGCACATGGCCAAGAGTTTTTTGGTCAGGTCTTTGTCTCTGGAGATGCCTTCGGCAATGGCGCTGGTCCGGTCGGTCTCGGCCGTCCAGATGCGGCGCTGCTTGACGCCATGGCCCAGCTGAACCAGGTTGCCCACATTCAGCCGAATGAAAGGCACGCGACGGGCGTAGGCCGCCTCCACAATGCTGGAGGTGCTGGGGCCGACGTGCAGAGCATCGACCGTCAGGGCCAACTGGGCCACGGCGCCAGGCACATCAAAGGGTGTGTCGTGGATGGCGGCCAAAATCAGCTCGCGCGAGAGTTCGAGCGACTTTCTGCCCACGGTTTCGTTGTCTGTGCGGATCACCACTTTGTACACGCCACGCGGACCGGCTTCGCGCGCTTTGCCAAAGGCCATGGGCATGCCTGCCAGGGTTTGCAATTCGAGGCTGACGTGCTCCAGAATGTGCCCAGCCCAGGTGCCTGTGTCCAGGCGTTGAAAAAATCCACCACGAACACCCGGGGTGCAGTGGTGCTCGATCATCAGAGGCAACCAAGCTTTGAGCCGTTCATTGAAACCTGGCAGCAGGTTAGAGGGGTAATCTTCCAGCTCCCCGATGTCGATCAGGGCTTCCATCACCGAGCGGTAGGTCCAGATGTTGGGTCCGCGCAAATACGTCAAGCGCAGAAATTCGATATTTTTGGGACTCATATGCAAAAGGTGCGGCGATACAATGAACTGCCGATTGTGGCATTGGCCTTCACGTGCGCTGAAAAATCAGGATTCAAATTGAACATGGGCAATCTTGTGGAAGCAGTGGGCCAGATCAAGGTTTTCATTCTCGTTACGCACCCTCTGCGTGACGAGCACACCGCGGTTTTTGAGATGATTCCAACACCTGCTTCAGTTTTGCCGCTTCCGGGGATTCCGGAGGCTTGGCAAGCAGAAGTTCACGCCATTCTTCAACCCCAAGAAAACGTCTCAGCCGGGCTGGAGGTTGACCTGGATGGGAAATTGTTTTTCGCCAAAAGCCTGGTGATTTTGACCGATCAAAGGGTCTTGTTTGGCTCGGGCGTGCAAAAAACTTGGCAAAGCTGGCCACTGCAGCCAGATTTGAGCCTCAAGCTGAGCGATCACGCTGGAGTGGGTACTTTGGCATTGGTTTCGTCAACCGAGCAGCTGGCCGTGTGGCGTTTTACCTTGGGCTTGCAATCGGCTGCGGCCCGCTGGGTTGCCCAGTTTGAAAAACAGCAAGCCCAGCTTTCGGGCAACGGCACACCGTTGCAGCAAAGTTTGTCGGTTGCCGTGTGCCCTGTGTGCCAAGCGGTCATGCGAGAGGACGATGACGAGTGCCCTAGCTGTGGTCGCGAAGACCTTGCACCCCCATCGACCTGGACGCTGCTCAAACTCTGGCGTTTTGCCAAGCCCTACAAAAAGTCTTTGTTCGCGGGATTTGTCGCTGACCTTGGCCTCCACCGCAGCCACCTTGGTGCCCCCTTACCTGACCATGCCCCTGATGGACGAGGTATTGATTCCCTACCAAAACGGTGTGGCCATCGACTCAGGTCTCGTGTCACTTTACTTGTTGGGTCTGTTCGGCGCGGCTTTATTGGCCTGGGGCTTGGGTTGGGCCAAGACCTATATTTTGGCTTTGGTGTCCGAGCGCATTGGGGCTGATCTGCGCACGACCACCTACGACCATTTGTTGAATTTGTCTTTGGAGTATTTTGGGGATCGCCGCACCGGCGACTTGATTGCCCGCATCGGCAATGAAACAGACCGTATCAATGTGTTTTTGTCGCTGCATCTGCTCGATTTTGCGACCGATGTGCTGATGATTTTGATGACCGCGATCATCCTGTTCACCATCAACCCGACGCTGGCATTGGTGACCCTGCTGCCCCTGCCGTTCATCGCTTGGCTGATCCACTTGGTGCGTGAACGCTTGCGCACAGGATTTGAAAAAATTGACCGCGTCTGGGCCGAAGTCACCAA
Organism: Limnohabitans sp.; assembly: GCA_015657605.1. Classification (GTDB taxonomy): domain Bacteria; phylum Pseudomonadota; class Gammaproteobacteria; order Burkholderiales; family Burkholderiaceae_C; genus Limnohabitans_A. The sequence continues at coordinate 6,582 of JACDQO010000355.1, forward strand.
TGTGTTGGCCGACACCATCCCCGGCATCCGGGTGGTCAAGGCCTTTGCACAAGAAGACCGCGAGTCCAAGCGGTTCAAAGATTCAAACCAGCACAACCTGATGGTGAATGACCGCTTGAACCGTGTGTGGGCCTTGTTTTCACCTACCGTCACCCTCATGACCGAGGTGGGCTTGTTGGTGGTGTGGGGCTTTGGCATTTGGTTGGTGTCGAAAGACCAAATCACCGTGGGCGTGTTGACGGCTTTTCTGGCCTACATCGGCCGCTTTTATGGCCGTTTGGACACCATGAGCCGCATCGTCTCGCACACGCAAAAAGCAGCTTCGGGGGCCAAGCGAATTTTTGACATCTTGGACCATGTTTCCAGCGTGCCCGAGCCCGTTCGGCCAGTCGCTTTGCCAGAGCGCGTGCAGGGCCGCATCACGGTACGCGATGCCGGCTTTCGCTATGGCAACCGGGCCGTGATCCGGCAGTTGAACCTGGACATTTTGCCTGGCCAGATGATTGGTCTGGTGGGCCACAGTGGCTCTGGCAAAAGCACGCTGGTCAACCTGATTTGTCGCTTTTACGATGTGACCGATGGGTCGATTGAATTGGATGGTACCGACATTCGGCAATTGAAAATCGCCGACTACCGCAGCCAAATTGGCTTGGTTTTGCAAGAGCCTTTTCTCTTTTTCGGGACCATCGCGGATAACATTGCGTATGGCAAACCAGGCGCCACCCGTGAAGACATCGTGGCGGCTGCGCGGGCGGCACACGCCCATGAGTTCATCATGCGCATGCCGCAAGCCTATGACTCCTTGGTGGGCGAGCGGGGGCAAGGTCTGTCGGGTGGCGAGCGCCAGCGCATCTCGATCGCCCGCGCTTTGTTGATCACCCGCGCATTTTGATTTTGGACGAGGCCACTTCGGCGGTCGACACCGAGACAGAAAAAGAAATCCAACGGGCCTTGGACAATTTGGTCCGGGGCCGCACCACGATTGCGATTGCGCACAGGTTGTCGACCCTGCGCAAAGCCGACCGTTTGGTGGTGATGGACAAAGGTGTCGTCGTGGAAGAGGGCTCGCACGATGAGTTGATCGCTGCAGAGGGCGCTTATTGGCGCTTGTACGAAGCGCAGCAGCGCCAAGCGGAGGCCGAGACGGTCTTGGGCGGTGGCCTCGAACAGAAGGTGCTCGCATGAACACATTTGATTTGCAACGCGATGCTTTTGGCCAATGGGTGTTACACATGCCCGACGGTGCCCAGCACGCGCCCGTCACGGCCTTGCGGGCTTATCCCGTCACCTCGCCCCACGGGGGCGTGGCGCTGATGGACTCGGAAGGGCACGAACTGATCTGGGTGGATGCCCTGAGTGATCTGCCCCCCGACTTGCAATCGCGTGTGCTGCAAGCCTTGTCCGAGCGGGAATTTTTGCCCGTCATCGACCGGCTGGAAAGTGTCAGCAGTTTTGCCACCCCCAGCACCTGGACGGTCCAAACCGATCGCGGCACGGCCCGTTTTTTACTCAAAGGCGAGGAAGACATTCGCCGCCTGACGGGCACGGTGCTGCTGATCAACGACGCCGATGGTGTGCAGTACATGATCCGAGATTTGGCGGCCATGGACAAACACTCGCGCAAACTGCTGGACCGTTTTCTCTGAGTCGCCTTAAAGGATGAACTTCTCATAGCGGCCAGACCGAGCCTTGCTCGGGCACCAGGCGCGCCATTTGACCTCATGCTCGATGCGCTGGCGCAGCATGTCGGACGCTTCGCGCTCACCGTGCACCACATACACCTGCCCGGGTGCGCTGGGCATTTTGTGCAGCCAACTCAGCAGCTGGTTGGCGTCGGCATGCGCCGAGGCCGACTCGATTTGTGCTACTTCGGCCCTGACCGTCACATCTTGTGCATGGATGCGGATGGTGCTGCGGCCACTGGCCAAGGCCGCCCCGCGTGTACCTGGGGCCTGATAACCCGTCAGGATGATCATGTTGCGGTGGTCGCCCGCGTATTGCGCCAAGTGGTGCAAGACGCGCCCCCCAGTGGCCATGCCACTGGCCGCCAGAATCACCATGGGGCCGTGCCGGTGCACCAGTGATTTGGACTGCTCCGGTGTTTCCAGCATGGTGGCCACATGGTCCATTTGGCGCACTTCTTGCACATTCAGGCGGTGCTCGCCCGGGTGGCGCTCAAACAAGGCCGTGGTGTGGATCGCCATGGGGCTGTCCAGAAAAATCGGCAAACCCTTGGGAATTTCTCCTGCGGCCTTGAGCTGCGCAATGGTGTGCAGCACAGCCTGCGCTCGCCCCACGGCAAACACCGGCACCACGGCCACGCCGCCGCGTGCAGCCAGTTTTTTCAGCAGTACCCCGAGTTCTTCGAACAGCTTTTCATGGGGGTGCTGGCGGTCACCATAGGTGGATTCGATCAGCACCGTGTCGGCCTGTGGCGGCGGCTCCGGCGGGTTCATCAACGGGTCATCAGGGCGACCCAATCGCCAGAAAACAAAATGCGCCGACGCCCACATCGAGCAGCAAACTGGCCGCACCCAGGATGTGCCCGGCAGGCTGAAAGCGGCACTTCCAGCCGCGAATGGGCTCGAACCACTGGCCCTGGTGCTCGGCGTGCAATTGTTTCAGGCAGTGGATGGCCTCTTGCTTGGTGTACAGCGGCAGGGCCGGGGCGTGTTTGGAAAAAGCGTGGCGGTTGGCAAAAAAAGCGTCTTCTTCTTGAATGTGCCCGCTGTCGGGCAGCAGAATGCTGGCCAGATCGCATGTTGCTGCAGTGGCATGCACCCGCCCCCGAAATCCGTTTTTCACCAGCAAAGGCAAATAGCCGCTGTGGTCCAGGTGCGCGTGGGTCAACACCACCGCATCGATGTGCGCCGGGTTGGCGGGCAGGGGACTCCAGTTGCGCAGGCGCAGTTGTTTGTAGCCCTGAAACAGCCCGCAATCGACCAGCAGCCGTTTTTGGTTGTGCTCGATCAGGTACTTGGAACCGGTGACGGTGTCGGCTCCGCCAAGGAAGGTGATGGTGGCGCTCATGCGCCCATGTTCACGGCATTGGCTGGCTCGGGGTTTGACTTGGGTCAACGAATGAACCGACCTGCCACTTCATCCCGAAGTGCGAGAGGGGCTGCGGCGGGTGACGATTTTTGCGTACCCGCCATGAGGAACCCGCCGCAGCCCCTCTCGCACCAACCAGCAAGTCAGACATGGCATCCGCGTGAGCGCAATCATGTCGGGGCTGAAGCCACCGACCTACCGAAATCCTCAAGCCCCGAAGAAGCCCTTCAACTTATCGGTCCAGGTTTCGCCGCTGGGCTGGTGTTTGCCGCCACCTTTGGAGAGCGACTCCTCAAACTCCTTGAGCAGCTTTTTCTGGTGCTCGGTGAGCTTGACAGGTGTCTCGACTGTGATGTGGCAATACAGGTCGCCCGGGTAACTGCCGCGCACGCCCTTGATGCCCTTGCCGCGCAAGCGGAACTGCTTGCCCGTCTGGGTGCCTTCGGGGATGTCGATGGCCGCTTTGCCGCCCAAGGTCGGCACTTCGATCTCACCACCCAAAGCCGCTTTGGAAAGTCTGATCGGCACCGCGCAATGCAGGTCGCGCCATCGCGCTCGAAGATGTCCGTTGCTTTTTCAGGCGGATCTCGATGAA
>JACDQO010000036.1 GCA_015657605.1 Limnohabitans sp.
CGATTTGGAGACGATCCGCCAAGCGCATTACGCGGCGGGTGACCAGGTCAACCAGGCGCAGGGTGCTTTGTATGAGGCCAGCGCCGAAGTGGGGCGATTGGAAGCTGAAATTCGCTTTGTGGTCGAAGGCCGCCAACGCGCAGAGCAGCGTTTGCAGCAGCTGATCGAGCAAACCGCGCAATGGGGCACCCGCAGCCAAGACGCCCAAGCCGAGTTGGAAACCTTGGCCGAGCAAGCGGCCATGGCCGAAGACCAGAGCATGACTCTGGCCGCCCAGGTCGAAGACCAGGCCATGGCGCTGCCTGATTTGGAAGAAGCCCTGCGCAAAGCCCAAAACGACGCCACCGCCCAACGCGCCAGCGTGGTGCAGGTGCAGCAACAAATTGGGGTTCTGGCCGCAGACCAGCGCAACGTCGAAGAGCAAGCGCGACAACTCGACAGCCGCCGCGAACGCTTGCTGACCGATCGCAATGCCCTGGCCGCACCCGACGAAGGGCGTTTGCACCACTTGCAAGAGCAACTGGCCGAGGCCGAAGCCTTGTCTGCCGAAGCTGAAGCCAGGCTGCAGGATTTGCAAGAACAGGTGCCCGCGCTCGACGATGACCGCCGCACGCGCCAAACCGCTGTAAACCAAGAGTCGGCCAAGCTGGCCGACTTGAGCGCCCGCATCGATGCGCTCAAGGCCTTGCAAGAAAAAGATGCGCACCGACGGCAAGCTCAAGCCTTGGTTGTCCAAGCACGGCATGGAGGGCCTGGAAGGCCTGTGGAGCCGCATCCACATCGAGCCTGGCTGGGAAAACGCCCTTGAATCCGCTCTGCGCGAGCGACTGTCCGCCCTGGAAGTCTCGCGCCTGGACATGGTGCGCGCGTTTGCCAATGATGCGCCGCCCGCCAAACTGAGCTTTTTCAGCCCGCCTCTGGCTGCCAAGGCAACGCCGCGCAATGGCATGCCTGCAGGATGCAAGCCCTTGGCCGAGTTGCTGCGCGTGCACGATGCCGGTTTGTCGGCCCTGTTGGCCGACTGGTTGCAAGGCTGTTACACCGCCCCCAATTTGGAAGACGCCCTGGCCTGGCGCAGCCAGCTGCAAGCCGGTGAAACCCTGTTGGTGCAGGCTGGCCATGTGGTCGATCTCAACAGCGTGGTGTTTTACGCGCCTGACTCCGAGCAAGCGGGTCTCTTGGCCCGTGCGCAGGAAATCGAGAACCTGGAAAAGCAGCTGCGCGCCCAGACCCTGATTTCGGAAGAAAGCCGCAGCGCCCTGGTGAGGGCCGAAGCGGCCTATGCCGATGCCACGCAGCGCCTGATCACGGTGCGCCGCGAAGCCAGCGAAAGCCAGTCGCGCACCCATGAGCTGCAGGTCGAGACTTTGCGCTTGTCGCAGCTGGTGGCGCAAACCCGCGCCCGCAGCGAGCAGATCAACAACGACCTGTCCGAAGTCGAAGCTTTGCTCGATGAGCTGCAAGAGCGCCGCGTCACCGCCGAAGCCCGCTTTGAAGAGCTGGATATGCAGCTGGCTGACACGCAAGAGCGTCACGCCCAGCTCGATGAGCGCGTGATCGAAGCCGAGCGCAAGCTGGCCGAGTGCCGCGAGCAGCAGCACAGCTTGGAGCGCCGGGCTCAAGAAGCCCAGTTCTCTCAGCGCAGCCTGGACGCCCGACGCGCGGAGCTCAACCGAACCATCGAGACCGCGCAGCAGCAAGTGGCCAGCATTGACGCCGAAATGCAGCGCGCCCGCGACGAACTCAGCCGCCTGACCGATGCCGCTGCCCAAGCGGGTTTGCAAAACGTGCTGGCCGTCAAACTCGAGCGCGAGCAGGCGCTGGGCGTTTGCCGCAGTGCCTACGATGACCTGACCGCCAAACTGCGCGCCAGCGACGAGCGGCGCGTGAGTTTTGAGCGCGAACTCGACCCGCTGCGCCAACGCATCACCGATTTGCAGCTCAAGGAACAAGCCGCCCGCTTAGGGCTAGAGCAATACACCCAGCTGCTGGCCGATGCGCAAGCCGATCTGGAGGCCGTGGCCGCTTCGATTGAAGCAGGTCAGGTGCGTGTGACGGGCCTGCAAGGCGAGATCGACCGCATCCAGCGTGAAATCACCGCGCTTGGACCGGTTAATCTGGCGGCCTTGGAAGAGCTGACCACTTCGCGCGAGCGCAAGGTGTTCCTTGACGCGCAGTGCGCCGATCTGACCGATGCGATGAACACGCTGGAAGACGCGATCCGCAAGATCGATGCCGAAACACGTGAGTTGCTGGGCGGCACCTTCAAGATCGTCAACGAGCATTTCAGCCGCATGTTCCCCGAGCTGTTTGGCGGCGGCAATGCCCGCTTGGTGATGACCGGCGACGAAATTTTGGACGCAGGTGTGCAGGTGTTGGCGCAGCCGCCAGGCAAGAAGAACCAGACCATCCATTTGTTGTCGGGCGGCGAAAAAGCCCTGACCGCGATTGCGCTGGTGTTTGCGATTTTTCAGCTCAACCCGGCCCCGTTTTGCTTGTTGGACGAGGTGGATGCGCCGCTGGATGACGCTAACACCGAGCGCTACGCCAAACTGGTCAAGGGCATGGGCAAAGAGACCCAGTTCCTGTTCATCAGCCACAACAAGATCGCCATGGAAATGGCTGAGCAACTGATTGGCGTGACCATGCAGGAGCAGGGCGTGTCACGCATCGTGGCTGTGGACATGGAGTCCGCAGTTTCATTGACCGATCTGGCTTGAGGACCTTATGTTGGAATCGATGAGTTCTTTGCAGATGAGTTTGGCAGCCATTGGCGCGCTCACGGTGGGGGCCGTGGTGGTTTACAACCAGTGGACCTCGCGTAAAAACGAACCCCGACAAGCTGACCCCTTGCGCGAACCTGTGGCCGGTGTGACCGAGCCCGTTCTGGAGACCGATCTGCCCCCCAGCCCGACCGCAGGGCTCGGGCCTGCCTTGGATGACGGTTTTGGCAGCCTGCCTTTGCTGGAGCGGAAAATCGCTTTGGATGCGCTGATCGATGTGATCGCTTTGATTGAAGTGGACCAAGCGGTGTCTGGCGATGCGGCTCTGGCGGCTTTGCCGGTCACGCGCCGTGTGGGCAGCAAGCTGTTCATGGTCGAAGGCCTGTCGCAAGAAACCGGCTTGTGGGACAGCTTGACACCCTCACGGCGCTACACCGCTTTTCAGGCGGGTGTGCAGTTGGCCAACCGCATGGGGGCGCTGAACAACATTGAATTTTCCGAGTTTGTCGTCAAAACCCAAGCCTTTGCCGATGCCGTTGGCGGTACGCCCAGTTTCAGTGACATGCTCGAAGAAGTCGCCCGTGCACGTGAACTCGATCAGTTCGCCAGCGTCCACGATGCGCAACTGAGCTTCACCCTTTGTGCGAGCAGCGCAGCTTGGAGCCCTGGCTACATTCAGCAGCATGCCAGTCGTTTGGGCTTTGTTCCGGGGGTCATGCCCGGTCGCATGGTTTTGCCTGCTGCAGAGCAGGGCTTGCCGCCGATTTTGGCCCTCACTTTTGATTCACATGCAGCCTTGGCGGATGACCCCGCACTGTCTGCGATTCGCTCTTTCACATTGAGCCTGGACGTGCCCCAAACCGCCCGGGAAGACGAGCCTTTTACCCGTCTCAGAGAGGCCGGACGCTTGCTGGCAGAAGCCATGGATGGGGTCATCACCGATGGTGAGGGCCAAAGCTTGAACGCCGATGCCTTGGATCAAATTGGCGGCGATTTGCAGCAGCTGTATAACGCCCTCGACGCCCGGGAGCTGTCAGCGGGCTCGCCTCAAGCTCGCCGCCTGTTCTCTTGATGGGTCCCAAGCCTTGAATCCTCGCACGCCCGATCTGTTTGGCGATGTGTCCCCAGAGCCAACAACGTCGAAGCCCTCGGCGTCTGGCCAGTCCACCGACAGCAGCCCATTGACGCCAGCTGCTCGGGCGCAAGCCTTGCGACACCAACTGCACCACCACGCGCACGCTTACTACACCCTCGATACCCCTGAAATTCCAGACGCGGAATACGACCGGCTTTTTCGCGAACTGCAAGCGCTGGAGTCTGCCCACCCCGAGTTGCTGACGCCCGATTCGCCCACACAGCGTGTGGGCGGGCAGGTGTTGGACGCCTTTGCCCCGGTCACGCACCGCGTGCCCATGCTCAGCATCCGCACCGAAACCGACACCGAAGCCAGCGGGGCCGAGGCTTTTGACACCCGCATCCGCAAAGAGCTGGGCCTGAGTGAATCTGAGCCGCCCGTGGACTACGTGGGTGAACTGAAGTTTGACGGCCTGGCCATGAGTCTGCGTTATGAAAATGGCGTTTTGGTGCAGGCTGCCACCCGGGGCGATGGCGAAACAGGCGAAGAGGTCACGGCCAACATCCGCACCATCGGCCAGATTCCGCTGCGTTTGCCGCCCGATGTTCCCGCTGTGCTGGAAGTGCGCGGCGAGGTCTACATGCGCCGGGATGACTTTGAACGGCTGAACGAGCGCCAACGCCAACGCATCGCTGCAGGCACCAAGGGCGAAAAAACCTTCGTCAACCCGCGCAATGCCGCCGCTGGCGCGGTGCGTCAACTGGATTCAGGCATCGCCGCTGAACGCCCCTTGAGCTTTTTTGCCTATGGTTTGGGCGACATCACCCCGGCCAGCGACGGGGGCCCGCAGTGGGCCAAGCACTACGACATGCTGCTGCAGCTGAAAGCTTGGGGCTTTCCGGTGGCCGAGCAAACGGCTTGTGTGCAAGGCGCAGCAGGTTTGGTGAATTTTCACCAGCGCATGTCGGCCGAACGCGATGCGCTGCCGTACGACATCGACGGCGTGGTCTACAAAGTCAACGACTTGACGCAGCAGACCCGTCTGGGTTTTGTGACCCGCGAGCCGCGTTGGGCGGTGGCGCACAAATACCCGGCGCAAGAAGAAATGACCACCGTGCAGGCCATCGACGTGCAGGTGGGCCGCACCGGCAAGCTCACGCCCGTGGCCAAGCTGGCCCCGGTGTTTGTGGGCGGCGTCACGGTGACCAACGCCACGCTGCACAACGAACTGGAAACCCGCCGCAAAGATGTTCGGGTGGGCGACACCGTCATCGTGCGCCGCGCGGGCGACGTGATTCCCGAAGTGGTGTCGGTGGTGCAAGAGCGCCGCCCGCATGGAGCGCCGCTGTTCACCATGATGACGCACTGCCCCGTGTGCGGGAGCCTGGCTGAG
>JACDQO010000356.1 GCA_015657605.1 Limnohabitans sp.
CCAGCTTGGGTTTTTCCGGATCACCGATCTCGGGCAAAACCTCAAACAGCTCCGACAGCATCCACAGCAAGAAGGTGGCGTAAAGACGCGGCGAATTCATGAGCTTGTCCGCCGCCAGGATGTTGACGACCCCTTGGCCCTGCGCATCGGTCTGCATGAAGTCTTCGATGTTGAGCATCGGCTCGCCAAAGAACTGGTCGCCGCCTTGCGTCTCAATTTGCACCAAACCGCGCTGGATGGCGCCGATGCTGGCGGCGCTGATGTTGCCGTACTCGGTGGTGAACTGTTTGGCGTTGTCGCCCACGTACTGCAGCATGGCGCGCAGGTCTTTCAAGTCCAGCAGCAGCAAGCCGTTGTCGTCGGCGATCTTGAACACCAGGTTCAGCACTCCGGCTTGGGTGTCGTTCAAACCCAGCATGCGCGTGAGCAGCAAAGGTCCCATGTCAGAGATGGTGGCGCGCACGGGGTGACCTTGCTCGCCAAACACGTCCCACAAGGTGGTGGGGCAGGCCAAGGGCTCTGGCAAGGTGAGACCACGGTCTTGGAGTACGGCTGCCAGCTTCTCGCCGATCTTGCCCGCTTGACTGACCCCGGTCAGGTCACCTTTGACGTCGGCCATGAAGACCGGTACACCCAAGCGCGAAAAGTTTTCAGCCAGGGTTTGCAAGGTCACGGTTTTGCCGGTGCCGGTGGCCCCGGTGATGAGGCCGTGGCGGTTGGCCAAGCCTGGCAACAGGTGGCAAAGCGCCTTGGCGTTTTGAGCGATCAACATCGGTTCTGCCATTTTGGTTTTTCCCCATGGGTGAAAAGTAAAATTCAGGCTCTAGGTTAAATCAACATTCAAGGAATTCCCGATGGCTGGCCACAGTAAATGGGCAAATATTCAGCACCGCAAGGGTCGTCAAGACGAAAAGCGCCAGCGCATCTGGACCCGGGTGGTGCGAGAAATCATGGTCGCTGCCCGCACTGGCGGTGGGGATGTCAGCGCCAACCCCCGACTTCGCCTGGCCATCGAGAAGGCCAAAGCGGCCAATATGCCCGCCGACACCATCAAGCGCAACGTGGACAAAGCCACTGGCAACTTGGAGGGGGTGAGCTACGAGGAGATCCGTTACGAAGGTTACGGCATCGGGGGCGCGGCCATCATGGTGGACACCATGACCGACAACCGGGTGCGCACGGTGGCGGAAATGCGCCACGCCTTGAGCAAGCACGGCGGCAATTTGGGTACCGAAGGCTCTGTGGCCTTCCAGTTCAAACACTGTGGTCAGCTGATTTTTGCGCCCGGCACAGACGAAGATCGGTTGATGACTGTGGCGCTCGAGTCCGGAGCCGATGACGTGATCACACACGGGGACGGCGCCATCGAAGTGCTGACCGCTTACACCGCTTTTGAAACCGTGAAAAACGCCTTGGAAGCGGCGGGCTTGGTGGCCGAAGTGGCAGAAGTGACCATGCGACCTGAAAACAGCGTGACTTTGACCGGAGAAGATGCTGCCAAAATGCAAAAATTGCTGGATGTTTTGGAAGATTTGGACGATGTGCAAAACGTGTTCCATAACGCCGAATTTGAAGATTAAGGAAGTTGGATGAAAGTATTGGTCGTCGGCGGTGGTGGTCGTGAGCACGCATGGCGTGGAAATTGGCGCAGTCGCCCAAAGTGCAGCAGGTCTATGTGGCGCCCGGCAACGGCGGCACGGCCAAAGACAAAAACTTGGTCAATGTGCCCATCACTGATTTGGCCCCGCTGCGGCAGTGGGCCTTGGACAACGGCATCGGCCTGACCTTGGTCGGCCCCGAAGCCCCCTTGGCTGCTGGCATCGTGGACGATTTTCGGGAGCATGGCTTGCGCATTTTTGGCCCCACGCAAGCGGCAGCCCAGCTGGAGAGCTCAAAAGCCTTCTCTAAAGCCTTCATGCAACGCCATGGCATCCCCACGGCCTCATTTGAGACTTTCACCGATGCGGCCTTGGCCCATGCCTACGTGGATCGCCAGGGCGCACCCATCGTGGTCAAGGCCGATGGTTTGGCGGCTGGCAAAGGCGTGGTGGTGGCCATGACCCTGGCCGAAGCCCATGAGGCGATTGACTTCGTGCTGCTGGACAACTCACTGGGTGTGGCGCACAACGCAGGCGCGGACGGGCTGGCAGTGCCGCGCGTGGTGATTGAGGAATTTTTGCAAGGCGAAGAGGCCAGTTTCATGGTGCTGTGCGATGGCAAGAACGTGGCGGCCTTGGCCACCAGCCAAGACCACAAACGCTTGCAGGATGGAGACGAGGGCCCCAATACTGGCGGCATGGGCGCTTATTCGCCTGCGCCCGTGGTCACGGCCGAGGTGCACGCGCGCGCCATGCGCGAGGTCATCTTGCCCACCATCCGTGGCATGGAGAAAGACGGCATCACTTACACCGGTTTTTTGTATGCGGGCTTGATGATCGACCCGCAAGGCCGCATCAAGACCCTGGAATTCAACTGCCGAATGGGCGACCCTGAGACACAGCCTATTTTGATGCGCCTGAAGTCGGACTTGCTGGATGTGCTTTTGGCCGCGACCTCTGAGGGGCTGGACCAGCTGGAGATGGAATGGGACCGCCGCGTCGCGCTTGGGGTGGTCATGGCTGCGGCCGGTTACCCGCTCAACCCGCGCAAGGGCGATGCCATC
>JACDQO010000357.1 GCA_015657605.1 Limnohabitans sp.
CCCAGTTGGCGGGGCAGGGCGAGCCAAGCGGCCGCTTCAGACAAGGCCACTTCATGGTGCGAGCCTTTGCCTGTGGTTTTGAGGGTGATGACGGCTTTGAGCGTGGCTTCGCTGGCCATGACGGCGCCGCCCATGTCGGCAAACAAACTCGGTGGCAGGTCCATGCCGTTGACCAGGCCCACCTCGGCTTGGTAGGTCAAGTCGTGGCCCGGAATTTCGGCCAGTGGGCCGGGTGCACCCACCACTTCGATCAGGCTCAGTGCAGGGTATTGCTTGTGCAAAGCCTTCCAGTCCAAGCCGAGTTTGGCGAGGGCAGAGGGGCGAAACGAGGTCAGCAGCACATCGGTCTTGGGCAGCAACTTGTGCAGCGCGGCTTGACCCGCCTCGGTTTTGAGGTCCAGTATTTTGTGCTTCACGCCCGCGTGCAACAAGTCATATCCGCTGGTGGTGTAGTGCTGCATCGGGTCGCCTGCGGGCGGGTTGACCTTGGTGCAGCGTGCGCCCATTTGGGCCAAGCGCATGAGGGCAGCCGGGCCCGGCAAGTTGAGGGCCAGGCTCAAAACGCGCAGACCGCGCAGGGGTTGGGTCGAAGACATGGTGGGCACCTTTGAATGGACACAAAGCCGCTCCGCACGGCTTCAGAAGGCCCACATTATCGGATGCCCGCAGCCCCTTGGCTGTCGCCTGTGCGGGGCTTTATTCGCCAAAGTTCAGCGGCAAGCCCACATAGTTTTCGGCCATGGTGCGCGAGCCGGCTTCGCTGTGGATCAAGTAATCCAACTCGGCGTCTTGGAACTTTTGCCCCATGTCGCCGTTCTCAGGAAAGTGGTGCATCAAACTGGTGAACCACCAGCTGAAGCGCTCGGCACGCCAAACGCGCCGCAAACAGCGCTCGGAATACGCGTCAATGCCCGCCTCGGTTTGGTCGGCATAAAACTCGATGATCGCGGTCGACAAGTACTTGACGTCGGTGGCCGCCAGGTTCAGGCCCTTGGCGCCCGTGGGCGGCACGATGTGCGCGGCGTCTCCCGCCAAAAACATGCGGCCAAAGCGCATGGGCTCGGTCACGAAGCTGCGCAGTGGGGCGATGCTTTTTTCGATGCTGGGGCCCGTCACCAAATGCTCGCGGGCTTCAGGGTCGAGGCGATGGCGAAGCTCGGTCCAAAAGGCATCGTCAGACCATTGCTCGACCTTGTCGGTGGTGGGCACTTGCAAGTAGTAACGGCTGCGCGTGGCGCTGCGCTGCGAGCACAGGGCAAAGCCACGGGTGCTGTTGGCGTAAATCAGTTCGTGGTGCACAGGCGGTGTGTCAGACAGCACGCCCAGCCAGCCAAAGGGTAGACCTTTTCGTATTCTTTGATGGCGCTTTTGGGGGCCGTGGCGCGGCACACGCCGTGAAAGCCGTCGCAGCCTGCGATGAAGTCGCATTCGATGGTGTGGGTTTGGCCATTTTTTTCATAGGTCACGCGTGGCTTTTGGCTGTCAAAGTCGTGTACCTGCACGTTGTTCGCCTCGTACACCGTGGGCAAGCCCTCCGCTTGGCGGGTGTCCATCAGGTCGCGGGTGACTTCGGTTTGGCCGTACACGATGACTTTTTTGCCGCCCGTGAGTTTGTCCATGTCCACACGGTGGCGAGCGCCTTTGAACAGCAGGTCAAAACCGGTGTGCACCAAACCTTCTTTGTGCATGCGTTGCCCCACGCCGGCCTCGTCCAGCAGGTCCATGGTGACTTGTTCCAGCACGCCCGCACGGATGCGCGACAGCACATAGTCGCCGCTTTGTCGCTCGACGAGGATGGCGTCGATGCCTGCCTTGAAAAGCAGTTGCCCCAGCAGCAAGCCTGAGGGGCCTGCGCCGACGATGGCGACTTGGGTGCGGGTGGTGCTCATGGTGCGTGTGTCTTGGAGGGTTGAATTGCCTGTCAGCTTAGGTGCCTCTGGCTTGAATTCAGGGGGGTGGATAGCGAGTTTGTACGTTGAGTAAATTTTTTGTGCGATCATCGCGCAAATTGATGTGGCTCAATTCGTGACGGATGGGGCCACGAACACGCACAAAAGAGGACGCCCCCCATGACGATCGCCAAAGCTGACTTCATTGAAGGTCTGGCCAAAGGCCTGGCTGTGCTGGAGGCCTTTGACACCGAGCGCCAACGCCTGAATGCCACACAAGCCGCGCAGCGCACAGGCCTCACGCGGGCCGCAGCCCGTCGGCATTTGCTCACGCTGGCCGAGTTGGGTTATCTGGAAACCGATGGTTCCCACTACTGGCTGTCGGCGCGGGTGTTGCGCTTGGCGGGCAGTTACATGGCCACATCGCGCCTGCCGCGCACCCTGCAACCCACGCTCAACCGTTTGGCCGCACAAACGCAAGCGGCCTTCAGTGCGGTGGTGCTGGATGGTGACGAGTGCGTCATCGTGGCCCGCAGCGCCGGGGTGGCCGAGCCGGTGCGCCACTTGGCTTATGGCTTGCACTTGGGGGCACGTTTGCCCGCGCACGCCACCTCCACCGGGCGCGTGTTGCTGGCCAGCTTGCCCAAGGCCGATTTCACGGCCTGGCTCAAAGGCCGTGAGCTGGCCCGTATCACCCCGCAAACCGAGGTGGGTGCGGCCAAGTTCAAGGCGCTGGTGGATCGGGTGCGGCAGCACGACCATTGCCTGGCCCGCGATGGGCACGAGCTGGGCATTCACGCGCTGGCCGTGCCGCTGCGCAACATGCAAGGCCAAACGCTGGCCGCGCTGAATGTGGTGGGCACCGCAGAGCAATTGAGCGATGGGGCGGTGCAGCACAAGTGGCTGCCCTTGTTGCTGGATGCAGCCCGAGAGCTGCGTCCCTTGCTGTGAAGCGGCTCAGACCCCCAGGTGTTGCTCCAGCACGCTCGGGTCAGCCAGCAAGACGGGTGAAGAGCCTTCAAAAACCACCTGGCCTTTGACCAAGATGACATTGCGGTCGGTGATCTGCGTGACGTGCTTCCAGTTCTTGTCCACGATGATCGAGCTGATGCCACTTTGTTTGATCACACTGCAAATGCGCCAGATCTCGCGGGCGATCAGGGGGGCCAAGCCTTCGGTGGCCTCGTCCAGAATCAGCACATCGGGGTTGGTCATGAGCGCCCGGCCGATGGTCAGCATTTGCTGTTCGCCGCCTGACAGTTGCTGGCCGCCGTGGCCCAAGCGCTCTTTCAGGCGCGGAAAGGTCTCCAGCACCCGTTCATACGTCC
>JACDQO010000358.1 GCA_015657605.1 Limnohabitans sp.
GGTGTACAGCGTGAGTTGGTTCAATTTGCCTTTGCGCGATGCGCAAGGCAGCGATGTGAACGCCCTGTTCAGCGCCGATGAGCACCGCTTTGGTGTGCACGCTGGGGATACCGAAACCTCGATGATGCTGGCGCTGCGTCCCGACGCGGTGCGCATGGACCAGGCGCAAAACTTCCGATCCACCGCGCAAGACCGCGCCGAGCGTTTTGAGATTCTGGGCAATGGCAAAAGCGCCAAGCTGGGCTGGCAAATGCAGGACTACAACCCGCATGGGGCCGCCGGCAATGCGGCTGCTGCCACGCCACGCAAGGGCCAAGCGCTGTTGGACGCTTCGGGTCGCGCTTTGGCGCAGTTGTTGACCGAAATCGACCAACTGCCGCCCACCACCTTGCGCGAGCAGTTGGGCTGAGCCTTGTTTTGGGGTCTGAGTTGGCTTGCCCGGCGGGCTTGAATCCGGTGCAGGGTTTCAAAAAGTCGGCAACACCAATTGGCAGTCATCTGGGCTGACGCCGCGCGGGTGCTCGCGTGTGGCGTCAATGCACCCACCTTCGGCATAAACCCCTTGGGGGTCGCGCATGCGCACCATGCGCTCCAGCACCTGCTGGCGGGCTTGGGGGTCTCGTTCGGTTTGGGCCACATGCTGTTCAACCACCGACTCGTCCATGACCAATTGGCCTTGGCTGTCCACCATGGCGCCGTGCCGCCAGTGGAAAATTTCAATCGCTTTTGATTCCAAGGTAAAAGGCCGATCGCGCTGCCAAAAGTTGCTGAAGAGGCCACCCCCCATGTAGATCACCCAGGAGCCTTCGTAGCCCTCGATGTCGGACGAGCGTTCGTCGGGGTTGCGAAACCACAGCCGATCGCCAGGCACATAAAACCGGCTGGGCAAGGGCGCGACCATGCTGCCGTATTCGATCAAATAAACATCATGGAACTGCCCTGAGCGCACCGCGTGCCGTTCGTTGAGTTGCTGCAAATCGGCCAACAAAGCGGGGGTGGTGGGCTGCCAATTCTTGGGCGATGCCCAAAAGGATCACGTATTCGGTGGCGCGGTAGCAAGAAAAGTCGTACAGCTTGCCAGTGGCTTCGGGCTGGGTGGCGGCCACCAAGGCGTCGATCAGCGGGCGGCCAGGGTTCAGGATGAAGCCAGGGCCTTCTAGGTAACGCCAATCGGCTTCTGGGCGTTCGGCCGCTTCGGTTTTGAAAGCCAGCGCAGTCTTGCGGGCGGCCAGCACCATGTTGCGCCTGACCCTGATGTGCGACTGCAGGGCGGCCAAGTTGGCAAAGCTGAAAAGTTGGGGCGAGCCCAGCAGGGCCACGGCAATCTCTCGCTCCACCGTCCAGTCTGCTGGGTCGTCCTTGGTCTGGCTGAGCCTTTGGTGCAAGCCCAGTGTGTCGTGTCCGGGCATGAGTTGCTCAAGGGCGCTGGGTTGCAAGGTGCATTGCACCGACAAACCTCCGTCTGCACGGTCCAGCGTGACCGTTTGTGCCCAAGTGTGGAGTTCAAAACCACTCAACCAAGTGGTCAGGTCCATGACCAAAACAGCGACTTCGTTCGGGGTCTTGGCCCTGAGTTCGATGCCGCCTTGGGCATGTCCAGGATCTGACCTGGTGGGAGAAAGATTCATGCCTGTGATTTTGCCCTTGAGTTTTTGAGGTCATGCCTAGGGATTACGCGCAAAGCATGCACGGCCCTGAACTCACTCAGGCAAAAGTGACCCAGTCCTTGTGCGCGTCGCTGTCCAGGTGCGGCAAGGTGTTGTAGGTCAGCAGCATGTGCCGCTTGGGGTTGAACACGAACTCGGTGAGCGCCGTGTTGCGGATGCGCAGGTTCAGCTCGATGGTGGTTTCGGGCGGTGTGCCCAGCACCCGGCCCACGGCTGTCGAGATGGGGCCGCCGCTGGAGACGATCATCACGTCTCCGGTGTGTGATTGCCGCACATGGTCGAGCGCGGCTTCGATGCCGTCCACAAAGTCGGCGTAGCTGGTCATGCCGCGTGGCTGCGTGCGACCCGCCATCCAGGCCTGCAGCGCATCGCGCAGCAGGCGAAAGTGGTGGCGGTACAGCTCGGGCGTGTCGGGCTTGGCCAGCGGCTCGGGGTGGATGGATTCGATCAGCGCGTGGCTGTCGTATTCGTTGAGGCCCGGCCACACGGTCGGGGTGTGCGGCAAGCCCGCGCCCTCGGCAATGCCTTCCCACGTTTGGCGGTGGCGCTTCAAGCTGCCCATCATCACGGCCTCGATGGGTTTGTCCTGCAGTTTGGGCCGCAGGTATTCACCCAAGCGCACGGCCTGCTGGCGGCCCAGCGGGCTGAGTTGATCGTAATCATCGGCCCCAAAAGAGGCTTGTCCGTGGCGGACCAAATAGAGTGTTCCCATGGGCTGAGATTGTGCGCAGCCTGGGCGTTGAAGCCTGTCGCTGGGGTGATCAGAGGGTGACGGCGCCCTGGATGCAGCCGACCACATCGCCGCCCACCCAGACTTGGCCTTGTGCGTCTTTGGAGAGGAATACTTGGCCCGCACGGCCCAGCACCGTGCCTTGGCGGGCGCTGTAGTGGTCGGGCATGTGGCCATCGGCCATCAGCCATTGCGCCAGCGACGCGTTCAAGCTGCCGGTGACCGGGTCTTCGGCGATGCCCACCGGGGCGGCGAAGGCGCGCACTTCCAGGTCGGTGGGGTCGTTGACGATGCGGGTAGAAGGCGCAAAGGCGCGGGCCTCACGGTTGGCGCGGCGGATCAGCCCACCTTCTGGGGTTTGCCGCTTGGCCGCTACGCCGACTTTGGTGCCCAGCTTTTTCAGGGCGGCGTGGTCGGGCTCCAAGGCCAGCACCGTGTCCACACTGTCCACCAGCAGGCCCAGCCAATGCGGGCCGTTGTTCAGGTTTTGGGCCGCTATCACTTCAGATTCGTCCAGCCCCAATGCCGCCAGCACCGGAGCGAGGTCTTCGGCCGAGATGTCTGAGCGCTTCAGCGGTGGCGCCGCAAAAGCCCAGCGCTCGCCCAGCTGCTTCAAAGTCACCAGGCCAACGCCGCATTCCTGAATCAGCACACCCGCTTGCCGTGGCGTGTTGCCCGCTTTCAGCCAGGCGTGGGCTGTGCCCAGTGTGGGGTGACCTGCAAAGGGCAGCTCAGCCCCGGGCGTGAAGATACGCACCCGGTAATCTGCCCCGCCCGTTGCCCCTTCGGTCGTGGGTGGCAGCACAAAGGTGGTTTCGCTCAGCTGCGTCCAAGCGGCAAAGGTTTGCATTTGCGCGTCTGTCAGGCCCGAGCCATCGAGCACCACGGCCAGCGGGTTGCCCAGAAAGGCGGTGTCGGTGAAGACGTCGACTTGTTGGTAGGCGCGTTGTTTCATGGGTGAGGCTGGGTCAGCGTGGGTTCAGAGCGACTCGCGGACCGCGGCGGCGAGGGCTGCCATGCCGGTGTTGATCTGGTCCACGGTGGCGGTCACAAACGACAGGCGCAGCGTGCTTTCGCTCGCGTCCTGGGCATAGAAGGCCGAGCCCGGTACAAAGGCCACGCCTTTTTCAACGGCTTTGGCCAGCAAGGGGATGGCTTTGAGGCCCTTGGGCAGTTGCACCCACAAGAACATGCCGCCCACCGGGCGGTTCCAACTCAGGCCCAGGCCCGCCATTTCGCGGTCGAGCGCGGCCAGCATGGCTTCGCATTGCTGTTTGTACAGCGCGCGGATGGTGGGCACATGGCGGTCAATGAATCCGTCTTTCAGCACCTCGGCCACCACGCGCTGGTTGAAGCTGGGCGTGTGCAGGTCGGCCGCTTGTTTGGCTTGGAGCAGTTTGGGATAAAGGGCCTTGGGGGCCACCACATAACCCAGGCGCAGGCCGGGGGCGAGGATTTTGGAGAAGGAGCCGAGGTACACGCTGCCCTCAGGATGGCGCGAACTGAGGGAAGGCGCGGGCGGCGTGTCAAACCACAGGTCACCGTAGGGGTTGTCTTCGATGATGGGCAGGCCAGAATCGACGGCCACTTGTGCCACGGCGGCGCGGCGTTCTTCGGTCATGGTGCGGCCTGTGGGGTTCTGGAAGTTGGGCAGCAGGTACACAAAACGGGCTTTGTCCGCACCCGTGCCGACTTTGGCGCGCAGGTCGGCGGCATCCACACCGTGCTCGTCGCTGTTAACACCCACGGCCACAGGCTCCATCGGGGTGAAGGCTTGCAGTGCGCCCAAATAGGTGGGCGTTTCCACCAAGATGCGGCTGCCTGCGTCGATCAGGATTTTGGCCACCAAGTCCAGACCTTGCTGGCTGCCGGTGGTGATCAGCACTTGGTCAGGGCTGACCTTCATGCCTTGCTTGAGCAGGTCTTGCGCGACCCATTCGCGCAAGGGCGCGTAGCCTTCGCTGGCGGCGTATTGCAAGGCGGCTTTGCCGTCATCCCGCAGCACGCGTTCGCTGGCTTCGCGCATGGCGTCGATCGGGAAGGTCAGGGGCGAGGGCAGACCGCCCGCAAAGCTGATGATGCCGGGCTTTTCGGTGACCTTGAGGATCTCGCGGATCACCGAAGGGTTCATTTTTTCGGCGCGTCGGGCCAGCGTCCAGTTCATTTTTTGCTCCATTGATTGTGTTTATCGGGTGACTGGGGTGTTGGCCATGCGCCGCCCCATGAAGACGGTGAGCACGACCAGCAAGGCAAAGCCCAGCGTCATCGCATCCAGCGATTCTCCCAGCAAAGGGATGGCGGCCAGAATGCTGATGAAGGGCTGCAGCAATTGCAGCTGGCTCACGCGCAGCGGGCCGCCCAGGGACAGGCCGCGAAACCAAGCGAAAAACCCAGCCCACATGGAGAAAACGCCGACATAAACCAGTGCCAGCCAAGCGGTTGGGGCGATGGCCTGTGCGGGCCAGGTCAGCCAGGTGCCAGGCAATGTGATGGGCAGCGCCATGACGCAGACCCAGCTGATGACTTTTTCAGCGCCCAGGCTGGCCGTGACTTTGGCGCCCGCCACATAGCCCAGTGATGCGGCGACCACTGCGCCGAGCAGCAGGCTGTCGGCCCAGGTCAGGCCAAAACCGTGCCCCATTTGTGCGGCCCGCAGAACGCTGTAGACCGCAACCAAGCTGCTGCCCAGGGCCGCAAACACCCAAAAGCCCAAGCGTGCCCGTTGGTGCATGAGCCAAGCGGCGGCTGCGGCTGTGGCCAGAGGCAACAAGGCGGTGATGACGGCCGCGTGGCTGGCCGTGACGTGCCGCAGGGCCCAGCCCAACAGGAGCGGATAGCCGATCACATTGCCCGCGAGTGACAAATACAAAGGCCCGCGTTGCTCGGCCGATGGCCAAGGCGCGCGCACGGCCAACAGGTAAATCGCCGACAACACGCCAGCCAGCGCGGCCCGCCCCCAGGTGACAAACCAGGGCGACAGCTGCGGCGCATCTGCCGTTCCGGTGGCCAGGCGCGTCATGGGCAAGGTGAGCGCAAAGATCACCACGCCCAACAGGCCAAGCCACAGGCCTTGGGTTTCTCGTCGTTGCGGTGTGTCGCTCATGGGGGCGCTTCAATTGGGCGGGTTATTTGGGGTGGTGTCGCTCTTGGTGGCCAGTTGCTTGACCAGACATCAGGCGGCGTTAGAGCGCAAGCCGTTCAACATCCAAAAGACCGTGGCCACCAGGGCCACAGACATGCAGCGGTTGAATATCAGCAAGCGTCGTCCGTGTGCCAGCCAGTGGCGCAGCATCGAGCCTGCCACCGCATAGGTCAGGTTGCTCACGAAGCCGTAGGCCACCATGATGGGCAGCA
>JACDQO010000359.1 GCA_015657605.1 Limnohabitans sp.
CCCCCGAGCGCAAACAGGCCTACTTCGACTGGGCTGCGGCCGTGGTCGCAGGCCTGCGCGGCGTGCATCCGGGGCTAGAGGCGGTGTTTGATGGGCTGTATGCGCGGAGGTTGGAGTTTGCTGCCGCTTAAAAACCTGAGCGCCCGCAGCCAATAGATCACCTATAGATTTATTCTAAAACTGGAATATTATTGGGGCATGCTTTCGCCTAGAAAGGAGTTCCAAATGACAGATCTGAAAATCATCAAGGGTAGCGCCAACGTGTTTGCGGACCTTGGCTTTGGCCCTCAGGAGTCGCAAAACCTGCTGCTGCGTTCGCAAACCATGATCGCATTGGTGCAGTGGTTCAACGCCAGCGGCTTGACGCAAGCGGCTGCAGCCAAGGCGCTGGGCGTGACTCAGCCGCGTTTGAATCAATTGCTTAAGGGCAAGATTGAAATTTTCAGCCTCGATGCCTTGGTCAACATGGCCACCAGTGCGGGCATGCGTGTGGGCCTGAGTATTCGGCCTCAGACATCTGTCAAGGTTCGGACTGCAGCCCCCGCAAAGCGTGCGCCAAACATCAAGCAAGGGCTTCGTGCATTGGGGTGATTGGGTTGCAGGTCTTTATACTGTT
Source organism: Limnohabitans sp. (assembly GCA_015657605.1). Lineage (GTDB taxonomy): Bacteria > Pseudomonadota > Gammaproteobacteria > Burkholderiales > Burkholderiaceae_C > Limnohabitans_A. The sequence continues at coordinate 617 of JACDQO010000359.1, forward strand.
CGTTTGTACAGTATTTGGCCATGCCCCTCCCCATGCTCGCCCTCATCGACGGCAACAACTTTTACGTCTCTTGCGAACGCGTCTTTCAGCCCTGGCTGCAAGGCCGGCCGGTGGTCGTGTTGTCTAACAACGACGGCTGCGCCATCGCCCGCAGTGACGAAGCCAAAGCCCTGGGCATCAAGATGGGCGCGCCGTACTTTCAGCTGCGCGAGCTCGAGCGCGACGCTGGCCTGATCGCGCTGTCGGCCAACTTCGCTCTGTATGGCGACATGAGCGACCGCATGATGAGCCTGGCCGCAGGCCTGGGCCACCACCAAGAGGTCTATTCCATCGACGAAAGCTTTGTCGACCTGAGTGGCATCCCTGGTGACCTGGTGCGCCGCGCCCGCACCATCCGCAAACGCATCCACCAATGGATCGGCATCCCGACCTGCATCGGCATTGGGCCCACCAAGACGCTCGCCAAACTGGCCAATGCCATCGCCAAAAGTGCCGAGCGCAAGCCCGGCAGCTACCCGGCGCAGCACGCGCAAATCTGCCACCTGGGCGCGTGCAGCCCGCAAGAGCTGGCCGAGCTGTTGCAGGCCACCGAAGTGGGTGAGGTGTGGGGCGTGGGCCCGCGCATCGCAGCGCAACTGCGGGCGCAAGGCATCACCACGGCGCAAGACCTGGCCGTGATGAGCCCGGCGGCTGCGCGGGCCATGCGCTCGGTGGTGCTGGAAAAAACCGTGCGCGAACTCAATGGCACGCCTTGCATTGAATTTGAAGACGAGCCCCGGCCAAGCAACAGATTGCCTGCACCCGCAGCTTTGGCCGCCCGGTGACCGAGTTGGCCGATTTGCAGCAGGCCGTGACCGAGTTCGCTTGCCGCGCTGCAGAAAAACTGCGCAAGCAAAAGGGCCATGCGGCGCAGGTGATGGTGTTCATCCGCACCAGCCCGTTCAGAAAGCAAGACGCGCAGTACAGCCGCAGCGCCTGCCTGCCGCTGCCCGTGCCCACCAGCGACAGCGCGCACATCACGCAGGCGGCATTGGCTTTGCTGGACAGCATTTACCAGCCGGGTTTTTTGTATGCCAAAGCGGGCGTGATGCTGATGGGTTTGCAGCCAGCCACGCGCCAACAGATGACGCTCGATTTGTCGCGCCACCCAGGCGATGCCCAGCCCGCCAACCGCACCCGCTTGATGCAGGCCATTGACCAGATCAACCAGCGCCACGGCCGGGGCAGCCTGAAGCTGGGCAGTGCGGGCACAGGGCAGGCGGCGCAAATTTGGCACATGAAGCAAGACTTCAAAACCCCGGCCTACACGACCGACTGGCAGGGCTTGTTGACGGTGCAAAACGACGCCGTGCGGGCGGTCGATCAGTGGCCCTCAGGCCATGGCGGGTATTGAAAAGCCGATGGACCCCACTGGTAGACTCAGGGCTCAAAAAAATTCCGCCTCCTTTGTTTTGCCTCTGACGCCCAAGACCGCTACACATCCGCCAGCCGACAGTGCTGATGCGCCCATTGACGTGGTGTACCTGTGGGTGGATGGCAACGACGCGATTTGGCGGGCCAAGCGCGAAGCGGCTTTGGCGCAATTGCCCCAAGACACGGGTGCGGCCATGGCGCGTTACAGCAACGTGGAAGGGCGCTTTCGTGACAACCACGAGCTGCGTTACAGCCTGCGCGCCCTGGAGAAGTTTTTCCCCCAGCACGGCCATGTTTACATCGTTACCGATGCCCAAGCCCCCGATTGGCTGCGCCCCTCGGACCGATTGACGCTGGTGGACCACCGCGATCTGATGCCCGAAGCTTCGCTGCCGACCTTCGATTCGGGCCACATCGAGTCGTGGATTCACCACATTCCAGGCTTGTCTGAGCGTTACTTTTATTTCAATGACGATGTGTTTTTGGGCGCGCCCTTGAACCCCAAGGATTGGTTCACCGCCGATGGGTTTTATGTGACTTGGTCAGACGAGCCGGAGGTGACGGACGAGGCCATGCGCACGGACGCCACCTCGCTTGAAAACGCCTGCCGTTTGTCGATCGAATGGCTCACGGCGCAGGCTCGGCTGGCTTTGGCCGGACAGGCCGCAGCCCCGCTCAGCCGCACGCAAGACCCGCTGTACCAAAGCACTTTCCGCACCTTTGCCCATTCGCCACGGCCCATGCGCCGCTCGATCTTGCTGGAGCTGGAAACCACCGCGCCCGAACTGTTTGCGGGTGTGCGCTCCACCGTGTTCCGCAGTTGGGACAAGCCCACCATCGTCTCGGACTTCGTGCTGCGTTGGGCGCTGGCACACGGCTTGGCCCAGTTGCGTACTTACCGGCATGGCCATGTGTCCACGGGCGATGCCGACCAAGAAGCGCAGTTGCAGGCCTTGGCGGCTGAGTTTGGCGCTTTGGATTTCTTTTGCATCAACGACACCACCGACGACGCGCAACACGACGACCCGCGTTTGCTCAATGTGCAAACAGTGTTGCAGGCCGTGTTGCTCATGCGTCGGCGTTTGAGCAAGCGGCCCGGGAGGCCGTGGGTGCGGGCGTTGCAGAAGAGGCTGCCGCTGAAATTCACCAAGGTGCGCAAGCGCCTGCGGCGCACCAAAGTCCGGTGTCAGGCGCTCGCCGAAGGGCTTGAGCGGAAAGACGCAGCCAGCGCCACGGCTTCTTTCACATCGATGCAAATGCCGTCTGCGCCCAAACTGCGGGCGTCGTGCTTTTGCAGTGTGAAGATGGGGCCGCCCAGCAAGATGCCCGGTTCGGGGTTGCCAGAAGACGCCTTGAGGGCGCGGATCAGGCCGGGCAGGGTTTTGAGCTGCGCCTCGGTGCCACAAGAAATACCGATCACGTCAAACCATTCGTTGTTGACCGCGTGCACCAGTTCTTTTTCGCTCAGCGAGATCTCGATGACCACGTCCCAGCCCGCTTTACGGAAAAAATCGGACACGATGGTCATGCCCAAAAAGTGCTGCGATCCTGGGGCTGAGGCCAGCATGATGCGCTGCACATCGCCGCCCAGTTGCGGGCCGTTTTGGTATTCAAAGCCCAGGCGGTGCGTGATCTCGTGCATGCGCACCAAGCCGCAGGTGACCTCGGTGAAGTCGCACAGGTCTTGCTCCCACATCAAGCCCAGTTGCCGGGCGGCCGGGGCGATCAGGTCCAGAAAAATCCGGTCGGTGGTCACGCCCTGGTGCAGCAGTTCGTCGATGAATTGGGTGGTTTCGCTGGTGGAGCTGGATTTGCTCAGGGCGACAAAAGTGGCCAGCTGTTTGGGCGATATGCCAGGGCCTGCAAGGGGCGCTTTGGTATCAGGCGTGTCTACCCGGTGGGCCTGCACCAGTCGCGGGATGATCTGGGTCTCGATGACTTCCGTCAAAGACCGTTTGCATTCGTCTTGACCGTTGGATGAGTCTGCGTTTTGCTGTTGCATGGCGCGAGAGGTCAAACTTTGTCCGAGGGACGACATGAGGGTTAACAAGGCGCTTGCATGTGCCTTCAACGGGTTGAAAGAAAGGCCCGGTAGATTGAGGTACATCAAGGTGTCCAAAAGTAAGTTTTGACCTTAACGGTTTCAATCCCCCTGTGCAAGTCAAAATGACCTGACATTTCTAGGGGTTATCACCTGTAAATCAAGGTGTACAGCAGGCCAGATTTTATTTGAGACTGAGCCGCGTTGCAGGGCTCTCACGCAGCGGAAATTCGTCGGTGTTGTCTGCCAAGGCCGGTGATGGTGCTGTTTGCGTGCGCGCAGTTTGTTGCGCTTGCTTGACAGCGTGTTTGCTGCTTCTGCCGCGTACCCGTTGGCGCCACACCCGGAACGAACGCGCTTTCAGGTTTTGCCGCATCAGGGCGATCACTTGCGCTTCGTCCAACCCATAGTTCAGCGCAATCGCTTCAAACGAGGTGCTGTCGTCCCAAGCCATGGTCAATGATCTGTGAGGTGTCGGCAGCGTCGAGCCCCTCCGGCGGGGTGGCTTCAAATGCCACTGGGTCGCCTGAAGGAACGGTTACGGTCGCCGGTGACGAGCTCAATTTGCCGAACTTGGCCCTGCCTGCGGATGCTCAGTGTCAGGGGGCTGCCCGCAGGCCCCAAGGCTGACAAGCGTCGGTAAAAGTCGGCCAAGCTGACCAAGGCTTGCCCTTGCAGGGCCAGCAAGGTGTCGCCCGCCATGATGCCGCTTTGGGCCGCAGGGCTGTCGGGCGAGACCCGCATCACGCCCAAACCACCGCCTGGCAGAGCTTGGCTGCTGATGCCCAGCCACGAGGGGGCAGGGCCTGGGCGTTTGCCGGTGCGCAGCAACTCGGGCAGAGGGTCTTTGAGCAAGTTCACCGGCACATACAGGTTGCCCGGCAAGGGCAGTTGGTCTCCGAACACGTCGGGCACCAGCAAAGAACCGATGCCCACCAGTTGCCCACGTTGATCAAACAGACCGGCACCACTCCAGTTGTTCACGGCGGGCAAGGTCATCAAGGGCGCTTCTAAAAGGTATTCCCAACCCGCAGCAAAGGGTTGGCGCGACACCAGCTCAAGTGCCGTCAACTCCGATTCTCTTTGGCCCAGTGTCCAGAGTTTTCCGGGGGTGGGCAGGTTGTCAGAGTCGCCCAAAGGCACGGCTTCTAAGCGCAGGGGCACCAAGGCCCGCACCAGCCCCAAGCCGCTGGCGTTGTCCACGGCCCGCACTTGACCGGGAATCCGTCGGCCTTGGTGGTCGATCAGGTCCACCGTTTCGGCCTCCAGCAGCAGGTAGCCAATGGTCAGCACCGTGTCTGGTGCAATGACCACCCCTGAGCCTTGCCGCTGCTGACCCAAGGTGCGTGCGGTATTGGCTTGCTCGTCGCTGCGGGTTTGCACACCCACCACCGATTGCATGATGCGCTGGACGGTGGGCGCTGTCAGGGCCTGCTCGGGTTGCGCCCAAGCCAAAGGCCAAGCCAATAAGCCTGCGCACAGCACCATCAAAAATGGGTGGTTCATGGTCATTCCCCGTGAAACGGCCAAGCAGAGTGGCCAAAAGCATCTTGCGGTGGCGGCACGACGCAGTCAACGCATAGGCATTGTGTGCCGGAGCGGTTTAACCCCATGCCCGGGGAGCCTACTGTTTACTTGGGCAAATCGCGCGCACCGCTGGCGGGGCGGTGCATCTTGAACAGCTGTTCGGGCCCGATGCTGAAGTAATCGGCCGGACCGCCGCCGCGCAAGATATGCCCTGCGTTGGCCGTGTCGTAGATGCCGTCTTTGAGCAAACGCTGATCGATGTGCACGCCCACCACTTCGCCAAACACCATCCAGGTCTCGATGTTGTGGCCTTGCAGGTCTTTCAGTTGCAAAATTTGTGTGCACCGGCATTCAAAACTGACCGGGCTTTGCGCCACCCGTGGCACGCCCACGATGCGCGAGGGCTCGGGCGTCAAGCCCGCCAGATCGAACTCGCTCACCTCGGGGGGCACGGCTTCGCAGGTCTGGTTCATCACCTCGGCCAACTCGCGGGTGACCAAATTCCAGACAAATTCGCCCGTGGCTTCGATGTTGTTCAAAGAGTCTTTGCGCCCGATGCTGGAAAAACCGATCACCGGCGGAACGTAATTGAACGCATTGAAAAAACTGTAGGGCGCCAAGTTCAACACACCGCTGGTGCTGCGGCTGGACACCCAGCCAATGGGCCGTGGGCCCACGATGGCGTTGAAAGGGTCGTGCTTCAGGCCATGGCCCAAATGGGGTTCGTAAAAGTGTTGCATGCTTAGACTTTAAGCGGCGATGGGCGGCCAAGGCAGTCATGCACCGGACAGCCTTGGCAGTCTATGATGGCCGTCCATTGAGGAACCCCATGACACGACCCCTTCTCGCCGAATCGGCCATTCACCCGGCCATCCGCCAACGCATTGCCGAGCACCACCTGCCCGTGATCCAGCGGGTGCAAACCGCCATGGCCCAGCACCCCGTGGTGGTGGTGGGCTTGTCGGGCAACCCGTTTGTGGGCAAAGCCCGCAAGGCGCTGGCCACAGCGGGCGTGGCGCACGAGTACATCGAGTTCGGCAGCTATTTTTCGCAATGGCGCTTGCGCAATGCGCTCAAGATGTGGACCGGCTGGCCCACGTTTCCGATGGTCTTTGTGCGCGGCACCTTGGTCGGTGGGGCCGATGACCTGCGCCGCCTGATCGACAGCGGCGAATTGCAGACCTTGCTCAAAGCCTGAGCGATATGGCCGCGCTGGCGAAACCCGAGTTGTGGCGCACCGAGGTGGGCGACGCGGTGGCCGTGCTGAACATTCCCGGTGCACTCAAACGCCCACGCACCTTTGACATCGATGTGAGTTTGGTGGTGCGGGTGCCCGAGGAGAATGCCGAGGCTTGGCATGAGTTGACGCTGGAAATTGACGGCCAGCGGCAGTGGCACAGGCGCATTGCCAGCAGTTGCCCTGGCCAAACCGATGGGCTCGATTACCACTGCCGCGTGGTGATCGAAGCCGGTCCGGCCCTGCGCATCCGTGCGGTGGCGCTCACGCGTGGCTCGGTGGTGCAACGCCTGCTGATCGAAGCGCGCGAAGACTTGTAGCTTTAGCCGATCACCGCCAGCTCGCGCAGAGGGCGCTTGTGCACCAAGCGCTCAAAGCCCAACTCTTGCACGCCGATGGTTTGGGCTTGGCCCAGCAGCATCCACTCGGCCAAGGCCAAACCAGCCCTGCAACATGCTGCATGCCATGGCCAGAAAAGCCGTTGATGAAATACAGGTTGCCAAGCTCTGGGTGCGGGCCGATCACGGCGTTGTGATCGAAGGTGTTCATCTCGTAATAACCCGCCCAAGCCCGCTCCACCCGCAGGGCTGCGAGTGCCGGGATGCGGTGCGCGAGCGACGCCCATTGCTCGTCGTTCCACTCTGACCAGTCCGGCTCCAGCGGCAGGCCAGCCTCGGTGTGCAAGGGTTCTGCGCCCATGATCAAAAAACGGCCTTCGGGCCGCAGCCACCAACCCGTGGGGTCGATCAGCAAAGGGCATTGCGGCAAAGGCTCTGGGCACGACAGCACAAACACCGTGCGCCGCGCTGCCTCAATCGGCAGCTGTACCCCGGCCATGGCCGCCACTTCGTGGCCCCAAGGTCCTGCCGCATTGACCACTTGGCCGCAGGGCAAGCTGCTGCCACTGGCCAGCCGTACGCCGGTGATTTGTGTGTCGGTGTGGTCCAGGCCCACCACCCGGTCGTGCAGGCGCTGCACGCCCTGCGACATGGCTTTTTTCAAAAACGCTTGGTGCAGGGCAGGGCCGTCAAACCAACCCTCACCACTCAGGCCCAAGCTGCCCAGCGCCACATCGTCCACGTTCAGCCAAGGAAAGCGCTGGCGCAGGGCTTCGGGTTCAAGCAAGGCCACATCGGCCCCGGCTTGCTTTTGGATCTGGTGCGCGGTTTGCAGCGCTGCCACTTGGTCCGGCTGCGCCAAGTACAAATAACCGGGCTCTTGCAAGCCCAGCGCCACCGGGTGATCGGGCAGGCCCAGGTGCTGTTCGGCCTCGCGCAAAAACGCGATGCCGTATTGGCTCAGGCGGATGTTGACGGGGCAGGTGAACTGTTGGCGGATCGAGCTGGCCGACAGTGAGGACGAGGCTTTTTCGTAGCGCGTGTCCGACTCGACCAGCGTGACTTTGAGGCTCGGCTGCAAACGGGTCAACCAATAGGCCGTGGCCGCGCCCATCACGCCACTGCCCACGATCACCACATCGGCGTGGCTCATGTCCGAAAGCCTTCGGCCAAAGCCGCGCGATACACCAAGCGTGCCGCCACGGTGTCTTCGACCGCCTGGCCCAACGATTTGAAAACGATGGTGGTGCCCGCTGGCGGCGGCGCCACGCGGCCGCACAACACCTCGCCGATTTCGGCTGCCACCTTGGCGCCCGAGAGCATCACATCGCCCGATTCTTTTTCGGCCGCTTCGCGCTGGTCGGCCACCACCCAATGGCTCATGGCCGCGTCGTCCAACTCGCGCCAGGTGGGGCGGGCGCGCCACGGCGGCCGACAAAGGCCCCGGG
>JACDQO010000360.1 GCA_015657605.1 Limnohabitans sp.
CGCAGCGCCGACATCTTTTTGGGGGTGCCTTTCAACATCGCCAGCTATGCCCTGCTGACCCACATGGTGGCCCAGCAGTGCGGCATGGACGTGGGTGACTTCATCTGGACGGGTGGTGACTGCCACATTTACAGCAACCACCACGAACAGGTCGAGCTGCAACTGAGCCGTTCGCCCATGGCCTACCCCACGCTCCACATCAAGCGCAAGCCAGCCTCCATCTTTGATTACGAATTTGAAGACTTCGAGGTCGTGGGTTACGAATGCCACCCGGCCATCAAAGCACCGGTGGCGGTCTGATGGCCTCCGGGATGAAACTGCACCTGATTTATGCCCGCTCTCGAAACGGTGTGATCGGCAAAGACAATCAGATGCCCTGGCATTTGCCCGAAGACCTGGCGCACTTCAAGCGCGTCACATTGGGCCAGCCGGTCATCATGGGCCGCAAAACTTGGGATTCTCTGCCTGCACGCTTTCGCCCGCTGCCCGGCCGCCTGAACATCGTCATCACCCGCCAGAGCGACTGGCAAGCCGAGGGCGCTTGGCGTGCGGCCTCCATCGAAGACGCCATGCGCCAGTGCGGCGATGCACCCGATGCCTGGATCATGGGTGGTGCCGAGATTTACCGGCAGGCCGAACCGCTGGCCAGCACGGCCGTGGTCACCGAGATCGATGCCGACTATCAAGGCGATGCCTTCGCGCCAGAACTGTCGGCTGGCTGGGCTGAGGTACAGCGCGAAGCCCATGTGGCGGCCAATGGCTTGCACTTTTGCTTCGTCACCTACCAACACCACCTTACCCCCTAAGCCATGAAAATTGCCACCTGGAATGTGAACTCTTTGTCGGTGCGACTGCCGCAAGTTTTGGACTGGCTGTCGGCGCAAAAAGAGTCCGGTGGCATCGATGTGCTGGCCCTGCAAGAGCTCAAGCTGACCGACGACAAATTCCCCATCGCGGCTTTGCAAGAGGCAGGCTACCAAGCCCATTGGTTCGGCCAAAAAACCTACAACGGTGTGGCGCTCATCTCCCCTGCCACGGGCACCGAGGTGGTCAAAAACATCCCCGGATTTGAAGACGACATGTCCCGCGTGATTGCGGCCACCTACCCCGACGGCGCAGGTGGCACTGTGCGTGTGATCGGCGCGTATTTCCCGAACGGCCAAGCGCCCGACAGCGACAAGTTTGTCTACAAGATGCGCTGGTTGGATGCCCTGCGCGACTGGGTCGCCAGCGAAATGGCCAAGCACCCGAACCTGGTGCTGATGGGCGACTACAACATCACCTTTGACGAACTCGACATGTGGGACCCGGTGGGCCTGAAAGACACGATCCACTGCACCGTGGCCGAGCGAGAAAAACTCCAGGCCTTGACCGACCTGGGTCTGACCGACAGCTTCCGATTGTTTGAGCAGCCCGAAAAAAGCTACAGCTGGTGGGATTACCGCGAATTCGCGTTCCGCCGCAACCGGGGGCCTGCGCATCGACCACATTTTGATTTCGCAGGCTCTCAAGGCCCGCGCCAGCGCTTGCGTGATCGACCGCGTCCCGCGCAAAAACGAGCGCCCCAGCGACCACGCACCCGTGGTGTTGACCCTGGACTGAATCAGGCCGACTGCGGCATCAAAAACTCGCGGCTGATGCGCCCGCCCAGCACATTGACCCGCTCCAAAAACTGCGTCAGGTAAGCGTGCAGGCCTGTGGCCAAGATCTCGTCGATGCGGCCAAAGGCCAGCTCTGCACGCAAACGGCCTGCGTGGCGCAGTGTGTCGCTCTCGCGGTCGTGCGAGACCAGCGCCAAGTTGGCCACCACTTCGTTCAGGCTCGCATGCAATGAGCGCGGCATGTCGGGTCGCAAGATCAACAATTCGGCCACACGCTCCGGTCGGATCACGTCGCGGTAGACCTTGCGGTAGACCTCAAAGCCGCTGACGCTGCGCAAGATCGCGCTCCAGTGGTAGAAGTCGTATTCCTGCGCCACCTCGGGCACGGAGCCTTCTTGAGTCTGTGAAGCACCGAAATTCGGTGCGCCAAAAAAATCGTTTTGCATGGCATGGAACTTCACATCCACCAGCCGAGCCGTGTTGTCGGCCCGCTCCAAAAACGTGCCCATGCGCATGAAGTAAAGCGACTCGTCCATCAGCATGGTGCCCACCGTCACGCCACGCGACAAGTGCGAGCGGAACTTCACCCATTCAAAAAACTGACCCGGATCACGCTCGAACTCGCCGCTTTTGAGCATGCGGTTCACCTCCAGCCAAGTCTGGTTTTGCGTCTCCCACACCTCGGTGGTGAGCGTGCCGCGCACGGCGCGGGCATTCTCTCGAGCAGCCCGCAAGCACGACAGGATGGACGAGGGGTTGTTCTCGTTTTTGACCATGAAGGCCATCACATCGCGCGGCGTGATGCTTTTGTACAGCGCCAGGTACGAGGGCAACAACTCGCTGATGGACAAAAGCCCCTCCCAGCCGGCTTCGACAGCGGCAGCCGACTGGGGCAACAGCGAAGTC
>JACDQO010000361.1 GCA_015657605.1 Limnohabitans sp.
CATCGTCTACCTGATCTCGGGTGTCGCTGAAACCAACCGCCACCCGTTTGACGTGGTCGAGGGCGAGGCCGAAATCGTGGCCGGTCACATGGTCGAGTACTCGGGCATGGGCTTTGCCATTTTCTTCTTGGCCGAATACGCCAGCATGTGGCTGGTGTCCATCTTGGCCGTGATCATGTTCTTGGGCGGTTGGTTGTCGCCCATCGACCATGCCTTGTTCAACATGGTGCCGGGCTGGATTTGGCTGGGCCTCAAGACATTCTTGGTGGTGTCCATGTTCATTTGGATTCGCGCCACTTTCCCGCGCTTTCGCTATGACCAGATCATGCGTTTGGGTTGGAAGATCTTCATCCCGGTCACCTTGGTGTGGCTGCTGATCGTGGGTGCATGGTTGCACTCGCCTTGGAACATCTGGCTTTGAGCGGTTCACGAACATGACAACAATGACTGCTTCCTCTTTTTCTATCAAGGACTTCCTCAAGAGCTTCATGCTCGTGGAGTTGCTCAAGGGCATGGCCCTGACGGGCCGCTACGCGTTTGCGCGCAAGGTCACGGTGCAGTTTCCGGAGGAGAAAACGCCGCTGTCGCCGCGTTTTCGTGGTTTGCACGCGCTGCGCCGTTATGACAACGGTGAAGAGCGTTGCATTGCCTGCAAGCTGTGTGAAGCTGTTTGCCCTGCGATGGCCATCACCATCGAAGCCGGTCAGCGCGAAGACGGCTCGCGCCGCACCACACGCTACGACATCGATTTGACCAAATGCATCTTCTGCGGCTTTTGCGAAGAAAGCTGCCCAGTGGACTCGATCGTTGAGACCCACATTCTGGAATACCACGGTGAAAAACGCGGTGACCTGTACTTCACCAAAGACATGTTGTTGGCCGTGGGTGACCGTTACGAAAAAGAGATCGCCGCCGCCAAGGCTGCTGATGCGCCTTACCGTTGAACGCTGCACAGTCCTGAACATTTAAAAAGACCACGCTATGGACGTCAAGACCGGTTTCTTCTACCTCTTCTCGGTGGTGCTGTTGTTTGCAGCCTTCCGGGTGGTGACTGCGCGCAACCCTGTGCACGCTGTGCTCTACCTCATGCTGGCTTTTTCGCAAGCCTCGGCGGTTTGGCTGCTGCTCAATGCCGAATTTTTGGCCTTTGTTTTGGTTTTGGTGTATCTGGGCGCCGTGATGGTGTTGTTCCTTTTTGTGGTGATGATGTTGGACATCAGCATCGACGCCGTGCGCCAAGGTTTTTGGAGAAACTTTCCGTTGGCCGCGACCTTGGGCGCCATCGTGGCTTTGGAGATGGCCGCTGTGCTGCTGTCAGGCTTTCGCCTGTCTGAAGCCCCGGCCATGGCCCCAGGTGCGGTGCCTGTGGACAACGGCAAAGCCTTGGGCATCTTGCTCTATACCGAATACCTGATGCCGATCCAGATTGCGGCTGCCATTCTTTTGGTGGCCATGATCGCGGCCATCGCCTTGACCCTGCGCACCCGCAAGGACAGCAAGGCGATCGATGCGTCCATTCAAGTCAAAGTGCGTGCGGCCGACCGCATGCAGTTGGTCAAGATGGCACCGACCCAAGCGGCCCCGGCACCCCAGGCACCCACTGAAACGGCAGATGCGAGGTGAAAAAATGATGACACTGACCTTGGGACACTTTTTGTCGCTCGGCGCAATGCTGTTTGCGTTGTCCGTGATCGGCATCTTCTTGAACCGCAAAAACCTGATCGTTTTGTTCATGGCCATCGAGTTGATGCTGCTGGCCGTGAACATGAACTTTGTGGCCTTTTCCCATTACCTGGGTGACATGCACGGTCAGGTCTTCGTGTTTTTCATCTTGACCGTGGCGGCTGCTGAGTCGGCCATCGGCCTGGCCATTTTGGTGCTGCTGTTCCGCAACAAGAACAACATCAATGTGGACGAACTCAATTCGCTCAAGGGTTAAAGCAACATGAGTCAAACCCTCAACGCCAGCACCCTGTTGGCCGTCCCCCTCGCGCCTTTGGCGGGTTCGCTTTTGGCGGGCATTTTGGGCACCCAATTCGGTGGCAATTGGATTGGTCGCCGCTTGTCACACACCTTCACCATTCTGGGTGTGCTGGTGGCCTTCATCTTGTCGGCCATGACGCTGAGCAGCGTCATCGACGGCGCCCGCTTCAACGAAACGCTCTACACCTGGATGGTGGTCGGCGGCTTGAAGATGGAGATCGGCTTCATGGTCGACAGCCTCACGGCCATGATGATGTGCGTCGTGACCTTTGTGTCGCTGATGGTGCACATCTACACCATTGGCTACATGGACGAAGACGAAGGCTACAACCGCTTCTTTGCCTACATCTCGCTGTTCACCTTCTCCATGCTGATGCTCGTCATGAGCAACAATTTGCTGCAGTTGTTCTTCGGCTGGGAGGCTGTGGGCCTGGTGTCTTATTTGCTGATCGGTTTTTGGTACAACAAGCCGACTGCCATCTTTGCCAACATGAAGGCCTTCTTGGTCAACCGTGTGGGTGACTTTGGCTTCATCATCGGCATTGGCCTGATCGCGGCTTATACCGGCACACTCAACTACACCGAATTGTTTGCCAAGGCGCAAGAGTTGGCTGCCATCGATTTTCCTTGGTACATCTTTGGCATGGACGCCATGCTGATCACCGTGATCTGCATTTGCCTCTTTATCGGTGCCATGGGCAAGTCGGCCCAGTTCCCGTTGCACGTGTGGCTGCCCGACTCCATGGAAGGCCCCACGCCGATTTCCGCTTTGATCCACGCCGCCACCATGGTGACGGCTGGTATCTTCATGGTGGCGCGCATGTCGCCCTTGTTCGAGTTGTCCGATTCGGCCTTGAACTTCATGATGGTGATTGGCTCGATCACGGCGCTGTTCATGGGCTTTTTGGGCATCATTCAAAACGACATCAAGCGCGTGGTGGCTTATTCCACCTTGTCGCAGCTCGGTTACATGACGGTGGCGCTGGGCGCATCGGCTTATTCTGTGGCTGTGTTCCACCTGATGACGCACGCGTTCTTCAAAGCGCTGCTGTTCTTAGGCGCTGGCTCGGTCATCATGGCATGCACCACAACCAGGACATCCGCTACATGGGTGGTCTGCGCAAGTACATGCCCATCACCTGGATCACTTCTTTGTTGGGCTCGCTCGCCTTGATCGGCACACCTTTGTTCTCGGGTTTTTACTCCAAGGACAGCATCATCGAAGCGGTGCACCTGAGCACCTTGCCTGCCGCTGGCTTTGCCAATTTTGCGGTGCTGGCGGGCGTGTTTGTCACGGCTTTCTATTCGTTCCGCATGTACTTTTTGGTCTTCCACGGCCCAGAGCGCTACGACCAAAACCCAGACGCGCACCATGGCCACGATGACCACCACGGTCATGACGATCACGGCCATGACAAACCCCACGAGTCGCCTTGGGTGGTGACGGTGCCGCTGGTCTTGCTGGCCATTCCCTCGGTGCTGATTGGCTACATGACGATCGGCCCCATGCTGTATGGCGACTTCTTCAAAGACGTCATCTTCATCGACGCCGTCAAGCATCCTGCCATGCAGCAATTGGGTGAGTTGTTCCACGGCCCGGTGGCCATGGCGATTCACGGCCTGAGCATGGCGCCGTTCTGGCTGGCTTTGGCCGGTGTGGTGACCGCTTGGTACATGTACTTGGTCAACCCCAAGGTGCCAGCCTTCTTTGCCCGCGCACTGCGTCCGTTGATAGTGGTTTTGGAGAACAAGTACTTCATGGACTGGATCAACGAAAACATCTTGGCCAAGGGTGCACGTGGTCTGGGCTTGGGCCTGTGGAAGGTGGGCGACCGCGCCATCATCGACGGCTTCTTCGTCAACGGTTCTTGGAAAGTCGTGGGCCTGGTCTCTGGCGTGGTGCGCTGGTTCCAGTCGGGCTTCCTGTACCACTACGCCCTGGTCATGATTTTGGGTGTGTTCGTGCTGATGACGTATTTCGTCTGGCTCGCTTAACGGTTTTGAGGACGAGATAAAATGGGATTGTTAAGCCTTGCCATCTGGATGCCGATTGCCTTCGGCGTCATCTTGCTGGCCTTCGGTCGCGACAGCCAAGCGGGCGCTGTGCGCTGGCTGGCGCTGGTTGGTGCGATCGCCAGTTTGTTGGTCACGCTGCCACTGATTTCCGGCTTTCAGCTCGGCACTTCAGAGATGCAGTTTGTCGAGAAATTCTCTTGGATTGAGCGCTTCAATGTGCACTACCACCTGGGCGTGGACGGCATCTCGCTGTGGCTGGTGCCGCTGACGGCCTTCATCAATGTGGTGGTGGTCATTGCGGGCTGGGAAGTCATCACCCGCAAAGTCAACCAGTACATGGCCGCCTTCTTGATCCTGTCGGGTTTGATGATCGGCGTGTTCAGTGCGCTGGACGGCATCTTGTTCTATGTCTTTTTTGAAGCCACTTTGATCCCGATGTACCTGATCATCGGCATCTGGGGCGGCCCGAACAAGATTTA
>JACDQO010000362.1 GCA_015657605.1 Limnohabitans sp.
CGCATTGACGGCCTGGTCCACGTCGGCCTTCATGCGGCCTTGGTCGGTCTCGGCGTCGCGGCGCTTCAAAAACCAAAGCTGGTGCTGCTTGAGCGTGCTGTCGGCTTGCAGGTCGTTGTAACGACGGGCCACCTCGGCCTGTTTTTCGAGCTTTTCGAGGTTGGCGTTCAACTCGCGCAGGATGTCATCGACCCGGGTCAGGTTCTCGCGGGTATCCGACAGGCGGTTTTCAGTCTCGCGGCGGCGCTCTTTGTATTTCGAGACGCCAGCGGCCTCTTCGAGGAACAGGCGCAGCTCTTCGGGGCGGGACTCGATGATGCGGCTGATCGTGCCTTGGCCGATGATGGCGTAAGCCCGTGGGCCCAAGCCTGTGCCCAAAAACACGTCCTGCACGTCTCGGCGGCGCACCGGTTGGTTGTTGATGTAGTAACTGCTGTTGCCGTCGCGGGTCAGCACGCGTTTGACCGCGATCTCGGCAAACTGGCCCCACTGGCCGCCTGCGCGGTGGTCGGCGTTGTCAAACACCAGCTCCACGCTGGCGCGGCTGGCCGGTTTGCGGGTGTTGGTGCCGTTGAAAATCACGTCCTGCATGGACTCGCCACGCAATTCCGATGCCTTGGACTCGCCCAGCACCCAACGCACCGCGTCCATGATGTTGGATTTGCCGCAACCGTTGGGGCCAACCACACCCACCAACTGCCCAGGCAAGAGGAAGTTGGTCGGTTCGGCAAACGATTTGAAGCCGGAAAGCTTGATGGAATTGAGACGCACGGCGGTTCGGTTCGTTGTCGGTTCGGTGTGAGACCAGATAAAAGGGCGAGCCCCAATGGCCAACACCGATTAAAACGCCAATGTTACCCGACAGGCAGGGTGGAAAAAGCACTGACAAGCCCAAGGATCAACAGGCACCCTCGATCCCGGATAATCGGGGGATGAATCCCCTCCTCGCCAAGCTGCAACCCTACCCTTTTGAACGGCTCAAGCAGTTGTTCGCCAGCGTCACGCCCAACCCAGCCCTGAGACACATCAGCTTGGGCATTGGCGAGCCCAAGCACGCCACGCCTGCCTTCATCCAGGAAACCCTTAAAGCCTCGGTCGCCAATGGCTTGTCGGCTTACCCGGCCACAGCGGGCGAGCCCAGCCTGCGCAAGGCCTGTGCCACCTGGCTGCAAACCCGTTACAACTTGGCCTTGGACCCGCTCACGCAGGTGTTGCCCGTGAACGGCTCGCGCGAAGCCCTGTTTGCCCTGACCGCAGACCGTGATCGACCCGACGCGGCCAGGTGCCACGGTGGTCAGTCCCAACCCCTTTTATCAAATCTACGAAGGCGCAGCCTTGTTGTCGGGCGCAGCGCCGTATTACGTGCCCAGCGACCCAGCCCGCAACTTTGCCAACGACTGGGACAGCGTGCCCACCGAGGTCTGGGCACGCACGCAATTGCTGTTCGTTTGCTCGCCGGGTAACCCCACAGGCGCAGTCATGCCTCTGTCAGAGTGGGAAAAGCTGTTTGCCCTGTCCGACCAACACGGTTTCGTGATCGCGTCCGACGAGTGCTACAGCGAGATCTATTTCCGCGAAGAGGCGCCTTTAGGGGGCCTGGAAGCTGCCCACCAGCTGGGCCGCACCGACTTCAAGCGCTTGATTGCTTTCACCAGTTTGAGCAAACGCAGCAACGTGCCCGGCCTGCGCAGCGGCTTTGTGGCCGGTGATGCGGCCATCATCAAGCAGTTCTTGCTCTACCGTACTTACCACGGCAGCGCCATGAGCCCCGTGGTGCAATCGGCCAGCGTGGCAGCCTGGGGCGACGAAGCCCATGTGGTGGACAACCGCAACCAGTACCGCACCAAGTTCGCCCAGGTCACCCCCGTGCTGGCCGAAGTGCTGGATGTGAAACTGCCCGACGCGAGCTTTTACCTGTGGGCTGGCGTGCCAGCAGGCTGGCAAGGCGACGATGCCGCATTTGCCCAAGCACTTTATGAATCCGAACACGTCACGGTGTTGCCCGGCAGCTACTTGGCGCGTGACTTCAACGGCAGCAACCCCGGACATGGCCGCATCCGCATGGCCTTGGTGGCCGAGACGGCCGAATGCTTGGAAGCGGCCGAGCGCATGGCCCGTTTTGTGCGCGCCCACCCCAACAAAGCCTGAAACGTGAACACCATGAACACAGCCGACACCTGCCACAACACCCTGCGCCTGGCCGAGCAGCTGATCTCCAAACCCTCCGTCACTCCCAACGATGAAGGATGCTTGGACCTGATCGCAGAAGCCTTGAGACCCTTGGGTTTTGATTGCGAGTTCATGGACTCCGGTCCCGACACCTTCCGTGTGCGCAACCTGTGGGCCAAACGCGCAGGCACTTCTGGCCAGACCCTGGCCTTTGCCGGGCACACCGATGTGGTGCCCACCGGACCCCTCACGCAATGGGACAGCGACCCCTTCACCCCTACCCACAAAGACGGCAAGCTGTTTGGCCGAGGTGCGAGCGACATGAAAACGTCCTTGGCGGCCATGGTGGTCGCGGTGCAGGATTTTCTGGCCAGCAACCCCGAACCGAAGCTTGGCATCGCCTTTTTGCTGACCAGCGACGAAGAAGGCCCGGCGCTGGATGGCACGGTGGTGGTCTGTGAAAAGCTGCAGGCCCGTGGCGACGCGCCGCAGTTTTGCATCGTGGGCGAACCCACTTCGGTGCAACAAACCGGGGACATGATCAAAAAC
>JACDQO010000363.1 GCA_015657605.1 Limnohabitans sp.
CAGCGTACTTGGGGTTCTTGGCTTTGTCGACCTTGGTCGCGTCGGCTTTGTAAGCCAAACCCACGGCTTGGGGATCTTTCTCGTCAAGCATGGCTTGAGCGGATGCTTGGCTCACAGCCAAAGTGGCTGTAGCGGCCGTGGCCACTTGCATCATGAACACGCGGCGGGTGGAAGAGATTTCGGTAAAACGGGACATGGACTGCTCCTGTAAGAGGTAGCCAGAAAATACTGGACAGTTCATTGTGCGCCAGATCAGTCACCTTGTCATTTTTACCTGGATACCCGAGCAAATCACACAGGAAAGCCCGGGATTTAATGTCAACCCCCGTGGACATAGGCGTGTCAGAATGGTGTTTTCCTGACACGCCTTTTGAAAAAGGGTTTTGACATGCTGCAACTCCTGCTCGGTTTGGTCCTTTTTTTGGGCATCCATTCACTCCAAAGCCTGGCCCCCCAGGTCCGCCAAGGCGGCATCGTCCGTTGGGGTGCGCTGGGTTACAAAGCGGTCTATGCTGCCATCTCTTTGTTGGGTCTTTATTTGCTGGTGCAAGGCTACGGCCAAGCGCGCCTTGACCCGGTGGTGTTGTGGACACCGCCTCGCGGCATGCAGCACGCCACGATTTTGCTGATGTGGTTGGCCATGGTCTTGCTGGTGGCCACCTATGTGCCCGGCAACCAGATCAAGGCCAAACTGCGCCACCCCATGACCTTGTCGGTCAAGGTCTGGGCGCTCGGCCATTTGTTGTCCAACGGCAACTTGGCGGATGTCTTGCTGTTCGGCGGCTTTCTCGTTTGGTCGGTGTTGGTGTTCCGCGCCGCCCGCAAGCGGGACCACCAAAACCTGCACTCTGCCCCCGAAGGCAAGCTGCTGGGGACTTTGCTCGCGGTGGTGGTGGGCACCGGCGTGTGGGCTGCTTTCCTGATGGGTGGCTTGCACGTCTGGCTGGTCGGGGTGATGCCCTTCACCCGGGCTGGTGGCTAACGGGTCCTGAGAAAGGTTCCGGCCCCGCGAAGCCTCTACGCAAAAATCTGACATCAAGTGTAAATTTAACTTGACACTTTGCCACGTCTTTTGGATGATGAGCCGAGAACAGTTTTGCGGAACGCCCCATGGCATTGACCTTCCCTTTTGCGGCCATCGTTGGTCAAGATGAAATGACCCTCGCCATCCAGGTGGTGGCGGTCGACCCGTCGATTGGCGGCGTGCTGGTCTTGGGCGACCGGGGCACCGGCAAATCGACTGCAGTGCGGGCCCTGGCCGACCTGCTGCCGCCCATTTCGGTTGTCAAAGGCTGTCCTTACCGCTGCGACCCGGCCAAGCCGGCGGGTGCCTGCCCGGTCTGCCAAGCCCGCGACCCCAAAGCCAAAGTGGTGACCGAACGCCAGAGTGTGGCCGTGGTCGACCTGCCTTTGGGCGCGACCGAAGACCGCGTGGTCGGCGCGCTGGATCTGGAAAAAGCCTTGTCGCAAGGCGTGAAGTCTTTCGCTCCTGGCCTGCTGGCCCAGGCGCACCGGGGCTTTTTGTACATTGACGAGGTCAACCTGCTCGACGACCACTTGGTGGACTTGTTGATCGACGTCGCCGCCTCGGGCGAAAACCTGGTCGAGCGCGAAGGCCTGAGCGTGCGCCACCCCGCCCGCTTTGTGCTGGTGGGCAGCGGCAACCCTGAAGAAGGCGAGTTGCGCCCGCAACTGCTGGACCGCTTTGGCCTGTCGGTCCAGGTGCGCACGCCACAAGATTTGGCGCTGCGTGTGAGCATCATCAAGCGCCGCGACGCCTTCGACAAAGACCCGGAGGCCTTCAAGGCGCTGTGGCACAAGGACAACCAGAAGCTGCAAAAGCGCATCCTCAAAGCGCGAGAGCTGCTGGACCAAGTAGAAGTGAGCGACGACATGCTGATGCTGTGCACCCGCTTGTGCCAGCAACTGGGCACCGACGGCCTGCGCGCCGAACTCACGCTGCTGCGCGCCACACGGGCGTATGCCGCGCTGCAAGGCCACAAGGCGGTGAAGGCCGAGCACCTGCAAAGCATGGCCCCGCTGGCCCTGCGTCACCGCCTGCGCCGCAACCCGCTGGACGACACCGACTCGGGCGCGCGCGTGCAGCGCAGCTTGCAAGAAGTGCTGGCCGCCTGAGCCGGCTGCGCGCATGGCCCGCGAAGCCCCACCCTCTACGCCTTCGGACCCACTGGAGCGCTGGAACGATGCGCTGACGGCGCTGCAGCTGCTGCAACTCGACCCCTTTGGTTTTGGCGGTGTGTGCCTGCGCGCACCGCACGGCCCGGTGCGCGAGCGCTGGTTGCAAGCGCTGGCTGGGCTGGGCATCGCTTTGGTGAAAGTGCCCGGTTCGGTGGACAGCGAAAGGCTGTTGGGCGGCATCGACCTGGCCCACACCCTGCAAACCGGCCAATTGCACATGCAATCGGGCCTGCTGCAACAAGCCGACCAAGGCTTGGTCTGCCTGCCCATGGCCGAACGCCTCTCGCCCGCCCTGCTCGCGCCTTTGGTGCAAGCGCTGGAACAAGGCCAGGTGCCACCCACCCGCCACAGCGCAGCACCCCCAAGCACCCGCTTTGGCGTGGTGGCGCTCGACGAATCCTTGCCCGACGAACCGGGTGTGGGCGCGGCCCTGGCCGAGCGCCTGGGCGTGTGGCTGGACCTGCACGAACTCTCGCCCAGCGACATCCACGCGGCGTGGCAGGGCGACAGCGAATCCGATGGCCTGCAGATTCGCCTCAGCCCCGGCGCTTTGGCTCGCGCTCGCGGACAGCTGCCGCATGTGCAAGCGAGCGACGAACAGATGCAAGCGCTGTGCGCAGCCGCTTTGGGCTTGGGCATTGGCTCTTTGCGCGTGCCCAGCTTGGCGCTGCGCGCAGCCTGCGGACATGCGGCGCTGAACGGGCGCAGCACGCTGGACGCCGAAGACCTGGGCTTTGCCGCGCGCTGTGTGCTCGCCC
>JACDQO010000364.1 GCA_015657605.1 Limnohabitans sp.
CTTTGAAGCGGTCGAAGACCAGCACCCGTGTTCAGCTTCAAGCTGCGCGGCGGCCTACAACAAGATGGCGCACCTGGGCCCTGGAGCAGCTCAAAAAGGCGTGATCTGCGCCTCGGCAGGCAACCACGCACAAGGCGTGGCGCTGAGCGCCAGCAAGTTGGGCACGCGCGCCGTGATCGTCATGCCCACCACCACCCCACAGGTCAAGATCGATGCGGTCAAAGGGCTGGGTGGCGAAGTGGTGCTGTTTGGGGACAGCTACTCCGATGCCTACAACCATTCGCTGGCCTTGCAAAAAAAACAGGGCCTGAGCTTTGTGCACCCCTTTGACGACCCGGATGTGATCGCTGGCCAGGGGACGATTGCCATGGAAATGCTGCGCCAGCACCAAGGGCCGCTGGATGCGGTGTTTGTGGCCATTGGCGGCGGCGGCCTGATCAGCGGCGTGGCCAATTACATCAAGGCGGTGCGCCCCGGCGTCAAGGTCATTGGCGTGCAAATGAACGACTCGGACGCCATGATCCAGTCGGTCACGGCCAAAAAGCGTGTGACTTTGCCGGATGTGGGTTTGTTTTCGGACGGCACGGCCGTGAAACTGGTGGGCGAAGAGACCTTCCGCGTGGCCAGCAACTTGGTTGACGAGTACATGACTGTGGACACCGATGCGGTGTGCGCGGCCATCAAAGATGTGTTTGTGGACACCCGCTCGATCGTGGAGCCTGCGGGCGCACTGGCCGTGGCCGCCATCAAGCAGTATGTGGCCGCCCACAAATGCAAGGGGCAGACCTTTGCGGCCATCTTGTGCGGCGCCAACATGAACTTTGACCGCCTGCGCTTTGTGGCCGAGCGGGCCGATGTGGGCGAAGAAAAAGAAGCGCTGTTTGCGGTGACCATTCCCGAAGAGCGCGGCAGCTTCAAACGCTTTTTGGAGCTGATTGGCAGCCTGCCCGGTGGGCCGCGCAATGTGACCGAGTTCAACTACCGCATGAGCGATTCGGACAAGGCCCATGTGTTTTTGGGTCTGAGCACACACGGCAAGGGAGAAAGCAGCAAGATCACCGCCAAATTCAACAAGCAGCAGTTCAAGGCGATTGACCTGACGCACGACGAATTGGCCAAAGAACACATCCGCCACATGGTGGGCGGGCATTCGGCTTTGTCACAAGACGAACGCCTGCTGCGTTTTGAGTTTCCCGAGCGCCCCGGCGCACTGCTCAAGTTTTTGAGCCTGATGCGCCCGGGTTGGAACATCAGCTTGTTCCACTACCGCAACCAAGGTGCCGACTACGGCCGCATTTTGGTGGGCCTGCAAGTGCCGGCCAAAGACGACAAGGCTTTTGACAAGTTCTTGCAAACGCTGGGGTATCCGTATGCGGAAGAGACGGACAACCCGGTTTATCGCTTGTTTTTGCGGGCTTGAAACAACATGGGTTTCATCAAGGGGCCTTGCCTTGGCTCGGCATGGTCAAAGAAAAACCACCTGCGCTTCCCGATGCAGGGCCCAAGTTGGCCTGCCTGGCGCTGAGGTTGATCAACGTGACCCCATCGGTCAATGTCTGCCCCACCCGATAGGCTTTGGGCGCCTGCCCATCGACAGAAATCAAGGCACTTCCTTGGCCAGATGCATTGGCAATGACTCCCAAGAGCTGAAAGCGGCTGGACAGAGCCGCGCTCACTTCGGGCAAAGCCGATTGAACACCCCATATGCGCGCGGTCTGGGCTGCAGCGTCATGGGGCCAATGCCGAGCTGGGCGATGGGGGGGTCGTGGTGACCGGGGGTC
>JACDQO010000365.1 GCA_015657605.1 Limnohabitans sp.
CCTCGGAGTCGCTCTCGGTGTTGATGTGGCGGTGGTCCTTGGAAAACAGCTCCGCCTTCAAAGCATGGGCATTCGTCAGGTTGCCGTTGTGGACCAGCACCAAACCGAATGGTGCGTTCACATAAAAAGGCTGGGCCTCTTCTTCGCTGAAAGCATTACCTGCTGTGGGATAGCGCACCTGCCCCAGGCCGCAATTGCCAGGCAGGCTGCGCATGTTGCGGGTGCGGAACACATCGCGCACCATGCCTTTGGCTTTGTGCATGAAAACTTGCGGTCCAGCTGCGTGACGATGCCCGCCGCATCTTGCCCGCGGTGCTGCAACAACAGCAAACCATCGTAAATCAGCTGATTGACCGGTGCTTGACTGACCACGCCGACGATTCCACACATAAATCTTTATCCGTTCAAAAATCGAACTGCCCTGAGAAGTTCAGGGTAAAAATGCCCCGAATTTTTCGGGCAACATGGGTTTGAGGCCTTTGATCGCGGTGTCGAGCCAAACAGGCCCTTGGGCCTCTTTCCACCAAGGCTCTGAGGCCATGCCCAAGAGCTGCAGCAACACGGTGACCGCCAACAAAATCACCACCCGCGGGCCAAGCCAAACATGGCGCCCAAAGAACGGTCAACCGGCCTCAGGCCCACGGTTTCCACCAGCTTTTTGATCAACCAAGACAACATGCCCGAGGCAAACAGGGTGGCCACAAATACCACCACAAAGGCGACCGCGTACTGAACCGATTCGGGCGCGCCCTGCACAAAGGGCAAAAAGCCAATGGCGTCTTCGGCAAACCATTGCGCGGCCATGAAAGCAGCCAACCAGCCCGCCAGGGACAAAACCTCATAAACCAGACCACGCCAAAAACCCAGGGCCATCGAGCCCGCCAACACCCCCAACAACAACCAATCGGTCAGGGCGATGGCCATGTCAGAGCTTCAAAACGGCGGCTGGCAAATCGAGCTTGCGGATGCGCGCTGCGGCTTTGTCGGCCTCTTCTTTGGTTTCAAAGGGGCCCACACGGATGCGTGTGGTGCTTTTGCCATCTTTTTCGACGACTTGGGTGTAGGTTTTCAGTCCAGCTTGCTCGAGTTTGCTGCGCACGTCGCGGATTTTGGCCGCATCCGTGAAGGCACCGACTTGGATCGCCACCCGTGATGCTGCGGGCTTAACGGGCTTGCCTTCGAGCAAAGCTTGGGCTTTTTGGCCATCGTCTTTGGGCTTGGGTGGCGTGGGCACTTTGGCTTCGGGTTTGGCTTCAGGCTTGACTTCGGCCTTGGTGATCACCGGCTTCTCAGCTGGCTTGTCGGCAGGCAGATCTGCCCGCTTTTCGGCGGGCTGATCAACCGGCTTGTCTGCCACGGGTGCCGCAGGTTTGGGCACCACTTCTTCACGGGCATCCAAGCTGGACTGCGCAGGCACGGTGACGGCCTCGGTGTTGGGCAACAAAGGTTTGGCGGGCGCTTGGGCCGCAGGCACCGGCACGTTGCTGGCCAGTGCAAGCGTTTTTTGTCGGTCGGGCACGACGATGGGCGTGTCCACCGACACAGGCCTCGGCTGGGTGTCAAACAACAAGGGGAACCCCACCACCGCCAGCAAAACCAGGACCACGGCACCAGTCAGTCGGTGGCGAGCACGGCGGCGAACGATTTCGATGCTTTCGTTGGGCCCGGCTGCAACGCCCTCTGCAGGAGGGGTTTGACCTGGAAATCGGAACTTGAAAAAGGCCATGGCAATTGCTCAGGGGCTGAGGTGTTTGGCTTGAAGACGCGGGATGCCTTCTGCCAAAACACCGCCCACGGTATAGAAGGAGCCAAAGACCACGATTCTATCAGCCGGGTCGGCAGCATCCATGGCGGCCTGCAGGGCCAACATAGGGTTGGCATGGACACTGCTGGCGGTGTCGGTGCGGGTATTTTGGCCTTGCCAAAGCGCCTGCAAATCGGCCGCTTGGGCGGCCCGGGGCAAAGGCAAATCGGTGAAATACCACCGGTCCACCATCGGGTTGACGCGCTGGAACATGGGCAACAGGTCTTTGTCCGCCATGGCGCCCAACACAGCGTGGGTGGTGGGGTAAAAACCCATGGCGTCCAGGTTGACCGCCAAAGCGGCCACCGAGTGGGGGTTGTGAGCCACATCCAGCACCAACACAGGCTGACCCGGCACGATCTGAAAACGACCGGGCAACTCGACCATGGCCATGCCGTTGCGCACGGCTTGAGCCGTCACCGGAATGCGTTGGCGCAAGGCCTCCAAGGCGGCCAACACG
>JACDQO010000366.1 GCA_015657605.1 Limnohabitans sp.
CAACAAGTGTCCGCCAAGGGCTGGTGCTCTGCTTGGGCCAAGAAGGCTTGATGCCTCAGGTTCTCCGGCTGGATTTTTCCGGTCGGGTTCCTCAAAACCGCCTTTGGGCGGTTTTTTACGCCCCGAGACGGCTGGGGGCTCAGTGTTTGCCCTGATTTGCCCACCTCATCAAGGCTTTGGACAGACAAAGTGTCAATCTGTCGTTACACTTGTTGCTGTTTCAACCGACCAGAAAGCCTTTTCATGGCATCTTGGGTGCTCTCAGCGATGGACCTGGCCTGCCAAAAGGCCCAGCGGACTTTGTTCGAGGGCGTGAGCTTGGTTGTGCCTGCGGGCAGCTGGCTGCACATCGAAGGCGGCAATGGCTGTGGCAAAACCAGTTTGCTGCGCATCTTGTGCGGCTTGGCACCTGCGGCGCATGGTCAAGTGCGTTGGGCAGAACCCGAGCTTGAGGGCACGGCTGGATCGCCAGAAGCCAAGACGGCACGCCCCGACCGCTCGGTGCTGCATTACATCGGCCACGCTTTGGGCCTCAAGCCCGATTTGAGCGCGACCGAAAACCTGTGCCTTGACGCCCAGGTCAGTGGCTTGGCGCTCAGCCGCGAACAGGCGGTGCAAGCCCTGGCCGCGCAGGGTCTCAAAAGCCGGGCGCATTTGCCCGTCCGCGTGCTCTCGCAGGGTCAGCGCCAAGGGGTGGCCTTGGCGCGTTTGCGCACCAGCCCCGCGCGCTTGTGGGTGCTGGACGAACCCTTGGTGGGTTTGGACACCCAAGCCACAGCCATTGCCCGAACTTTGCTGCAATCGCACGTGGATGCAGGCGGCGCCATTGTCATGACCAGCCACCACGATGTGGGCTTGCAAGGCCCGGGTGAGCGGTTTCAACTGGGCGCCGTGGCGCGGGTGGTATGAGCGCACAGATTCAACCCAGCCCTTGGCAAGCCATGGCCGGTGTGCTGCGCCGTGACCTGCGCCTGGCTTTGCGGCGCAAATCCGAATGGTTGGGCGCGGTGTTTTTCTTTGTGGTGGTGGCCGCGCTGTTTCCGTTGGCGATCGGCCCCGAGCCAGACACCTTGCGCCTCATCGGTCCAGGGGTGCTGTGGGTGGCGGCCTTGCTGGCCAGCATGTTGAGCCTGGGCCGTTTGTTCGAGGCCGACCACCAAGACGGCAGCCTGGAGCAATTGGCTTTGTCGGCTGCGCCCCTGTCTTGGTTGATCAGCGCCAAGTTGCTGGCGCATTGGCTGATCTCTGGCTTGCCCTTGGTCTTGCTGTCGCCGATCTTGGGTTTGCAATTTGGCCTGGGTCCAGAAGCTCTGGGCATGCTGGCTTTGACCCTTTTGATCGGCACGCCGGTCTTGTCTTTGCTGGGAGCCATTGGTGCGGCTCTTACTTTGGGGGTGCGCGGCGGTGGGGTGTTGCAGTCGCTTTTGCTCTTGCCCTTGTATGTGCCGGTGCTGGTGTTTGGCACAGGTGCGGTGGATGCGCAGTTGCGTGGCCTGGGTGCACGAAGCCCATGTCTCGGTGTTGCTGGCACTGCTGCTGGCCGCGGCGGCG
>JACDQO010000367.1 GCA_015657605.1 Limnohabitans sp.
CATGGGCTTTTCCCAGGGAGTTGTGGACTTCGCCCGAATGAGGCGGTTTGGCCTTTTTGAATGTTAGAACAGCATGGGTAGCCCGGATGGGGCTTTGAACAGGTAGTCGGGCGGGGGAAACCGGTAGAGCGTTTGGCGTTGGCGCTTGGTGGGCTTGCCGTCGGTTCAGGGCAAAATCACCCCCCATGTTGCGTTGGTTTCGTTTTTTCTCTCGTTGGCCACTGGGGGTCCTGCATGCTTTGGGCAGCGTGGGTGGGTGGGTGGCTTGGATTTTTTCAGGGACTTACCGTCGCCGCTTTTTGGACAACGCCCGTCAGGCGGGCTTGGGTTGGCGTGCAGTGCTCGGGGCGGTGGGGCAAGCGGGCCGCATGACCGCCGAGTTGCCGCGTTTGTGGTTGGGTCGCACGCCGCATTTGGAATGGGCCAGTGACCAAGCCGCTGCCGAGGCCTATGCGCAGGGCCAAGGGGTGTTGTTTTTAACGCCGCACATGGGTTGCTTCGAAATCACAGCCCAGGCCTTGGCGCTCAGATTCGGTGCCCAATATGGCCAGTTGACGGTGTTGTACCGGCCTGCACGGCATGCGGCCCTGAATGAGGTGATGGCCTTGGCGCGCAATCGGCCGGGTTTGCAGGCAGTGCCCACCACCTTGGCTGGGGTGCGTCAGATGATCAAGGCCTTGCGCGCAGGCGAGGCAGTGGGTTTGCTGCCCGACCAGGTGCCCCCCGAAGGCATGGGCCAGTGGGTGCCGTACTTTGGCAAACCGGCTTACACCATGACCCTGGCCGCCCGTTTGGCTTTGCAAACCGGGGCTCGGGTGGTGTTGATTTGGGGGGGAGCGCTTGTCTTGGGGGCGAGGTTATCGCTTGCACACGGGCACCATGGGCCATGATTTGTCGTCTGATTTGGACACGGCCGTGGTGCAGATCAACCAAGCGATGGAAACCATGGTGCGGGCCAGCCCGCAGCAGTACTTGTGGGGCTACGCGCGATACAAAGCGCCACGCCAAGAGTTGTGATGAAGTGGCTGCCCCTGTTGATGCGGTTTTTAGCGCTGTGGCCTTTGCCGATTTTGCGGGCTTTGGGCTGGCTATTGGGGCATGTGTTGTTTGCCCTGGCCCATTCAAGGCGGCACATAGTGCGGGTCAATTTGGGGGTGTGTTTCCCGCAGCTCAGCGCCTGGCAGCGAGGGCACATGGCCAGGCGCCATTTTGTGGTGCTGGCGCAGTCTTTGGTGGACCGTGCTTGGCTTTGGCATGGCTCTGCTGATGTGCTGCGCAGGCGCTTGACGGTCAAGGGTGACTTGAGTCCCCTGCAGGGCGCACAGCCTGTGGTCATGCTGGCACCGCATTTCGTGGGCATGGACGCCGGCGGCACAGTGCTGACCATGTTGCAGGGCGTGGCCATGGCCAGCATTTACACGCGGCAACGCCATCCGGTATTGGACGAGTGGGTGCGCCAAGGGCGCAACCGTTCGGGGCGCATCAAGTTGTATTTCAGACAACAAGGGGTCAAGCAAATCGTGTCGGGCCTGCGAGAGGGTGACAAGCTCTACCTGTTGCCAGACATGGATTTTGGGCGCGAGGACTCGGTTTTTGTCCCCTTTTATGGCGTGCAGGCCGCCACGGTGCCCTCTTTGTCGCGTTTCGCTCGGTTGGGCCGGGCCCAAGTGTTGACAGCGGCGACCCGGCTGACACCGCAGGGTTATTGCTTGGAAGTGGGGCCTGTCTGGCCCGACTTTCCGACGCCAGATTCGCAGGCCGACACAGTCCAGATGAACCGTGCTTTGCAGGCGGTGATTGACACCATGCCCGAGCAGTATTACTGGGTGCACAAACGGTTCAAAACCCGGCCCGAGGGTGAGCCGGGCTTTTACTGAATCGCTGTAGGCGCCTTCAAGAAGACCGCAATTTCATCGATCACCCGCTGGGGCTGTTCGTGCACCACCCAGTGGGTGGCGTTGGCAATGTTCACGAGCGTCAAATCGGCGATGTGCTGGTCCAAGCCCTCGGTCAGGCAGGGCAGCAGCGCCACATCGTCTTGCGCCCACAGCACGAGCGTGGGCACCTCGATGCGCAGCGCTTCGGGCGGGATCTGCACGGCGCTGGCGCCCGGGTCGGTGGCGGTGGCTGGCCGCAGGGGCGAAGCGCGGTAGTAGTTGAGGCCGCCTTGCAGGCCGTGCTGCCAGACTGCGCGGTACTGCGCCTTGACTGCGGGCGTGAGCCAGTCTGGGCTGACGGCGGCGGTCTGGGTACTGAGCGATTGCAAAGACGCGTCGTGACCCGTTAAAAATCCAAACAGGCGATCAAAGTCATGGGCCGCCAACTGCGCCGCTGCCTCAGGCTGAACCAAAAAGTTCATGTAAGCGCTGGCCGCGATTTGTGCCGGGTCGTTTTGCAGGGCTTGCAAAAAGGGCCTGGGTGGGGCGAGTTGAGGATGACCAGTTTTTGCAGGAGAGCCGGGTGCTGGTTGGCCAAGCTCCAGGCCACCGCACCCCCCCAATCGTGGGCAATCAGGGCGGCCAGAGGCGCACTGCCGTTGGGGCTTGCGCACAAGGTGTTGATCAGCGCTGCGATGTCTTGCACCAGGTGTTTGGCCCGGTAGGCTTTGACGTCTTCGGGGGCGCTGGAGCGTTCGTAGCCGCGCAGGTTGGGGGCTACACAACGGTAGCCGCCGTTTTCAGGCTTGGAAAAATGCAGCAGCAAAGGGTCCCAGACCCAGGCCCCTTCTGGAAAACCATGCAAAAACAGCAACACAGGGCGACCGGGCTCGCCACACGCGCGGCAGCTCAAAGTGATGCCATGCGGCAGGGCTTGTTGCCAAGTCTGGATGTCTGGGTGGGCGTTTGAAAAGTGGGGCACAGGGGTTCACTCGGGTTGGCGCTGTCGCAAGCGTGGGTCCGTCGCGCTCACCAATGCGGGCTCACTCGCTCACTCGTCCAGGGCTTCGGGTTCTTCTTCGGATGGCTCGGCGGCTTGGGGTGCAGCCGCAGCGCCATCGGCTGGGTGGGTCCAGTCCCACAGCAGTTGGGCCACGTCGTCCACGCCTTGCTTTTTCAAGGCAGAAAAGAGTTTGACTTCGCCGCCACCGGCTTGCAGTCGCGCAATCGACAAGGCCTTGGCTTGCTCGGCGCGGGTGAGCTTGTCGGCTTTGGTCAAAATGATCAGGAACTTCAGGCCCTCTTCGACGCGAGGCCGGATCACTTCCAAAAGGATGTCATCGAGTTCGGTCAGGCCATGGCGCGGATCGCACATCATGACGATGCCTTTGAGGTTCTCGCGGCTGACCAAATAGTTGGCCATGACCTGCTGCCAGCGCAGCTTGTCCATTTTGGCCACAGCGGCGTAGCCGTAGCCGGGCAAGTCGCCAGCACGGCGTCGGTGATGCCTTGTTTGCCAGGGCAAACAGGTTGATGTGCTGCGTGCGGCCGGGCTTTTTGGAGGCAAAGGCCAGTTGTTTCTTTTGCGTCAGGGTGTTGATGCAGGTGGATTTGCCAGCGTTCGAGCGGCCCACAAAGGCGATTTCGGGCGTGTCCATGGCGGGCAAGTGGTGCAATTGCGCGGCGGTGGTCAAGAAACGGGCGGTGTGCATCCAGCCCATGGGCGTGACAGCTGCGGGGTTATTGCGCGCCGCCGAAGCCGCAGCCGGGCTGGCTTTGGCCGCTTTGGGTGGGCTGGCAGGAACGCGAACATGGGGGCGGGAGCTCATAAATCAGGGATACCTTGG
>JACDQO010000368.1 GCA_015657605.1 Limnohabitans sp.
CCCAGCTTGCGCAAGAAATTGGTGGTGCTGTGCAAACCAATCGGTGCCTGCAAATAGGGACGCTCCAGCGCCTCGCACAGCATGCGCCCGAATTCGCGGTACATGCAGATGTTCACATCGGCCTCGACCAAGCGCGACACGTCGGCCAGGTGACTGCCCAAA
Organism: Limnohabitans sp.; assembly: GCA_015657605.1. Taxonomy (GTDB): domain Bacteria; phylum Pseudomonadota; class Gammaproteobacteria; order Burkholderiales; family Burkholderiaceae_C; genus Limnohabitans_A. The sequence continues at coordinate 163 of JACDQO010000368.1, forward strand.
GGGAACACCATGTTGACCTCGGCACCAATGCCTTGCACCAAGCGGCGGATTTCAGCCAGGTCGCTGGCACTGTTGAAGGTGCCGTAGCAGGGGCCAATGATGTTGACGCGGGGCTTTTCGCCCACCGGGCGGTCTTCGAAAGGTTTGCGCGCTGGCACTTTGCGCAGGCCGTATTCACTCCACAGCCAGTACATGGCGCGGTTGGCGCATTGCCACTGGTCTTCGTCGATGGTGCGCGGCAAAAAGCGGGCGATGTTGGTGCCTTCGGGCGTGACGCCACCGCCGATCATTTCGGCAATCGAGCCGGTCACCACCACCGCCGGGAGTTCGGGGTCGAGTGTGGCATGGGCGCGTTTCATCGCGCCCTCGGTGCCTTCGCGGCCCAGCTGCTCTTCGGCCAGACCGGTCACCACAATCGGCAACTCGTGGGGTGGCAATGCATCGGTGTAGTGCAGCACCGAAGTCACGGGCAGGTTTTCGCAGCCCACCGGGCCATCGATCACCACTTGCAAACCCTTGATGGCGGTGAACACATACACCGCGCCCCAGTAACCGCCTGCGCGGTCGTGGTCGAGGATGAGTGGCGACTTGGGCTTGGCCACCGAGCTGGGGGGTGGAGGCACTGTTGTCATGAGCCCATCTCCTCGGCTTTGCGCTTTTCAAGAGCTTTTCAATCTGGCGTCGGGTTTCGGCCTTGAACTCGGGACGGTCTTTGGGCACCGACTCCCACACCCCTGCGGCATGGCCTGCGCCCACGTCGCCAAAGAAATCCTTCATAGCGTCAAAGCGGGCTTGGTTACCCATGGCCGCTTGCACCACCTGCACCAGCGAACCAGCCCCTGCCACACCCATCAAGGGACGTGCAGAAATCAGGTTGGTGAAATACAAGGAAGGCACGCTGTTTTGCTTGGCGATCTGTACCACCGGCGTGGTGCCAATGGCCAGCTGTGGCCGGTATTCGTACATGGCATTGAGGTCTTGTTCCAGCGAGGCGCGCATTTGCACCTGCACGCCTTTGGCCTTGAGCCATTCGATGTCGTGTGCGTTCCACTCGGTGGCAGGACAGGCCGAGCCCACATAGCGCACATCGGCACCGCATTCGATGAGCAAACGGCCTACCAACAACTCAGAGCCTTCGTAGCCACTGAGGGTGATGCGACCCGAAATCGGCTTTTGCATCAAGAGCCCACGCATTTGCGTGAGGGCTTGGTTGCGCGCCACATCGATTTGCGCCTGCGCGATGCCAGCGGCCTGGCCAATGTTTTGCAACCAGTCTTGTGTGCCTTCCAAACCCACAGGGGCAGAACCCACCACAGGGCGGCCCGCAGCCTTGAATTCGCGCACGCTGGCGGTGTAGAACGGGTGGATGGCTGCAGCCACGCTGCAGTCGAGCGCGGCATAGAGCTCGCGCCACTCGCGGGTCGGCACCACCGGACCCGCAGCCAAGCCCATGGGGGCGAGCATCTGGCCAATGATGACCGGATCGGCCGGGAACATCTCACCCAGCAAGGCCACCGTGGGCAAGTCACCCCGCCCGGCACGCGGAGCGGCCACCGGGCCGCTGATGATTTCTTCGCGGGCGTATTTCAGCATCGCCCCGGCCAGCACGTCTTTGGCTTCGGCATGGGTGGGCACACCAAAACCGGGCACGTCGATGCCGATGATGCGCACGCCATTGATCTCTTTGGGCAAGAGCTGCAGCGGCACGCCACTGGCGGTCGGCACACACAGGTTGATGATCACGATGGTGTCCACCTGGTCAGGATCCGCTTCGGCGTGCACCGCATCGCGGATGTCTTCAAACAGCTTGCCCGTGACCAGCGACTCGGAGTTGAAGGGCACATAACCCACACTGCGTCGAGCGCCGTAAAAATGCGATGTGAAAGTGAGTCCGTACACGCAGCAGGCCGAGCCGGACAGGATGGTGGCGGTGCGCTTCATGCGCAAGCCCACGCGCAGCGAGCCAAAGGCCGGACACATGCTTTGCGGCTGGTCGTGTGGGCCGGTATCGGGCTGGCGTGGGTAGTCGCGGGCGTATTGGTCCAGCACCTCCGACTTGCCCGCCTCTTTCGGCCGCGGCACCATGGCATCGGTGCCCGCGTGACAGCCCATGCCGTCGCCTTGCAGGCTCGCGGGGTTCACAGCCGCTGATGGGCTGGGGTGAATCGGAATGGTGCGTGTCATGGCCGTGTCCTGGGGTTTTCAGCGTGTGGGGTGCAACAAGTCTCAAGCCGCGTCGTAGACGACTTCCAGCGAAGGCTTGATGTCTTCATGCTTGCCCACCATGTCAAAAACGGTGGCGGGCTCGAGCACCACGTTGCGGCCGACCACGTCGGCGCTGAACAGGCCCAGCAACTGGTCCTGGGTTTGCGGCTTGGGACGCTGGGGAGGGGCCTCGGCCACGTTCTTGGCCAGTTCGGCAAACAGCGGACCCCACTCGCCATCGGGACGGCCGATGATTTCGTAGCTGGCGCTCTTGCGGCGGATGTCTTCGTTGGCGGGGATCGCAGCCAACACAGGAATACCGGCGTTGGTGGCAAAGGCTTGGGCTTCGCCCGTGCCATCGTCTTTGTTGATGACCATGCCGGCCACGCCGACGTTGCCGCCGAGCTTGCGGAAGTACTCCACCGCGCTGCAGACGTTGTTGGCCACATACAGCGACTGCAAGTCATTGCTGGCCACGACGATGACTTTTTGGCACATGTCGCGGGCAATGGGCAGGCCAAAGCCGCCGCAGACCACGTCGCCCAAAAAGTCGAGCAGCACATAGTCAAAACCCCAGTCGTGGAAACCGAGTTTTTCGAGCGTTTCAAAACCGTGGATGATGCCGCGACCGCCGCAGCCGCGACCGACCTCGGGACCACCGAGTTCCATGGCGAACACGCCATCGCGCTTGAAGCACACATCGCCAATGCTCACGGCCTGGCCGGAGAGCTTGAGGCGGGAAGACGTCTCGATGATGGTGGGACAGGCTTTGCCACCAAACAGCAAGCTGGTGGTGTCGCTCTTGGGGTCGCAGCCGATCAGCAGCACTTTTTTGCCTTGCTGGGCCATCATGTAAGACAGGTTGGCCAGCGTGAAGCTTTTGCCAATGCCGCCTTTGCCGTAGATGGCAATGATCTGGGTTTCTTTGGTGACCTCGCTGGTGCTTACAGCGTCGGGTTCGACGTCGGCCTCGCGGCGCAGCACTTCAACAAATTTAATGGGCTGAACAGTGGTGTCGGTAGTCATGCGTTGGCACTCCAATCAAGAATCATCTTGAGACAGCTCGCATCTCCGAAGGCTGTCTCGTAGGCTGAACCAGCTTGTGTCGATGGCTGGGTATGGGTGATCAAACCGTCGAGCGACAAACGACCGGTGTGCACCAGTTCGTTGACGGCCAACAGGTCGGGGCGCTTCCACTCGGCGGCAATGCGCATGCGCGCCTCGCGCATGAAGGCCGGGGCGTAGGCAAATTTCAAATCTTGTTTGTAAAAACCGGCCAACACCAACTCGCCACCGGGGCGCAGGCGCTGGATCAGGCTGTCGAGCAGGCTGCCGTCGCCACTGACGTCGTAAATGGTGTTGTAGTCACGGCGTGGGTCGTCTTGCGGTTGCATGACGGTGTAACCCTCGGCACCGGCAAATCGGTCGGTCTGGGTTTCCCACACGGTGGGTGCTGGCAAACCTGCCGCCACCGTCAGGCGCGCCAGCAGGCGACCCATGACGCCATGACCAATGATCAGTTCGGGTGCGGCAAACGGCTCTTGCTTGCCGCCGCCAGAGACGGCGTGGTAGGCCGTGGCGGCCAGGGCCAGCAGCACGGCTTGGGCCCCCAGATGCTCTGCCACCGGCACCACTTTTTGCTCGGTGACCATCAAGTGCGAGGCCGCACCGCCAAACAGGCTCTTGACCCCAGTGAAGCAATTGGCGCCAGGCACAAACACGCGTTGACCGGCTTGGATGCCGGTGTCACTGGCGCTGCGCACCACCTTGCCCACCGTCTCGTAGCCGGGTACCAAGGGGTAACCCATGCCGGGAAAGGGTGGCATGCTGCCGTCCCAAAGCATGCGCTCTGTGCCGGTGCTGATGCCACTGAACTCGACCGCCACTTCGAGCTGACCGGCTTGCAATTCGGGCAATTCGAGCGCTTGCAGGGACAGGTGCCTGGGGCTGTTGAAAACGACGGCTTGGGATTTCATGATTGTATTTTTTGCTTTACATCAAATTATGTCAAAACTAATTGACACTTTTCCCCGAAACCAAGGGTAAACACTGAGATTTACGCCCCACAAGGATGCGTGCATGGATCGGCATGGCGTTGGGCACCTGCTCCACATGGGTGAAACCGGCCTCTTGCATCATGTTTTGCAACTCTTGCGGGGTACGCAGTCGCCCAGCCCCCATGGCCAACAGATAAAAGTGGAAATAGGCATCGACAGAGGCCTCGGGCTGCCCGGCTTCTTCGTCGGGTTGCGCCATGGGCTCGGCGAGCAACAAGACGCCGCCCAAAGGCAAAGCGGCATAGGCTTTTTGCAAAATTTGCCGCACACCGCATCAGGGTGGTCGTGCGCCACGCGCACCAAGGTGATCAGGTCGGCCCCTTCGGGCAAGGAGTCGTCCAGAAAGCTGCCAGGATGCAAGGCCACTCGATCGCCCAAGCCTTTGGCCTGCAAGCCTTCGCGGGCCAGTTCCAAGACAGGGGGCAGGTCGAACATCTTGAATTTCAGATGCGGTGCGTGCGCTGCCAACTCGCTGACAAAGCGGCCCTTGCCGGCCCCCACGTCGAGCACACAGCGGTGTTCGTCAAAAAAGTAAGAGGACAAGATCTCTTGCACCACAAAGCCTTGCGAAGCGGCCATGAGTTGCGAATAACGCGTGAACTTGTCCACTTCCGAAGCAGGCATGGCGACGGCCGGTTTTTCGTGGGCATAAGGCCAGTACTCGGCCATGCCGCCACTCCAGGCGTTGTTCAAAAACTGCAAGGGATCCTGCATGTCCTGGTAGAGCAGGTGGTTGTGCTCGATCATTTGGGCGATGCCCTCGTGCTGTGCCAAAGGCACGCCCAGTGGCCCCAAACCGAAGCGGCCTTGACTGCGGTGCTCGAGC
>JACDQO010000369.1 GCA_015657605.1 Limnohabitans sp.
CGTGACTTCGGTGGCGAAGTCGACGTTGGTGGCCAAGCCCATGAAGCTGCCAGCTTTGGCGCGGGTGGCGCAGTACTCGGGCAAATAGCGGCCGGCTTGGCGCATGAGCCACACGGGGGTGTGGTCGGTGCCCTGGCGCAGGCAGGCGCGCAGGAAGCTGTCGTTTTGGAGGGGGGCGAATGAGCTCATGCCCCCGATTGTGGCAGGCTGCGCGGCGTTTCTAACGGGCGGGTGGAAGACTGCGCAAGGCCGTTTGCACCTCGCTCACGCTGAGCAACTCTGACAGCAGCACGGGCGGGCTGCCAGAGGTGTACAAGGCATAAACCGGCACACCGCTGCGGCCCAGTGCGGTCAGCGCTTGGGTGATGGTCGGGTCGCGCCGCGTCCAGTCGGCACGCATCAGCACCACTTGGCGTTGTGCAAAGTCGGCCAGCACCTGCGCATCGGCCAGGGTGGTTTTCTTGTTGTATTGGCAGGTCACGCACCAAGCGGCGGTGAAGTCCACAAACACCGGACGGCCTGCGGCCAGATGGGCTTGCACCGCGGCTTCGGACCAAGCTTGCCAGGTGGGGCCGTTGGCGGTGCTGGTTCCAAAAGCCTGACCAGTTCCGGTCATGCTGGCGCTGGCGACTGGTTCTGCCGGTGCTTCGCGCAAAGCCTGCGGCAACCAACTGCTGCCCAGCCACAGCAAGGTGGCCAAGGCCAAGCTGCTCAAGACCCAACGCGTGCGGCCGCTCAAGCCCAGTGCCCACACCAGCCAAGCCACGGTGAGCAACAAGGCCAGCAAGCCACTGGCGCCGTCGATGCCGGTTTGTTGGCCCAGCACCCACAGCAACCAAATGACGGTGGCGAACATGGGGAATGCCATGGCTTGGCGAAAAGTCACCATCCAGGCCCCGGGGCGGGGCAGGGCGCGGGCGATGCCCGGCCACCAGCTCGCCGCCAGATAAGGCAAAGCCATGCCCACACCCATGGCGGCAAACACCAGCAGCGCTTGCCACACGGGCAGCGCAATCGCCAAGCCCAAGGATGCCCCCATGAAGGGTGCGGTGCAAGGCGAAGCCACAGCCACGGCCAGCACGCCGGACAAACCAACGTTCACCGTCGGGTGGCGGCTTTGCATCGTGGCCAGGCTGCTGGGCAACATCTGCCCAAACTCAAACACACCCGCCAGGTTCAGGCCCAGCAGGGTGAACAAGAGCGCCAGGCCCGCCACCACGGGGGGCGACTGCAATTGAAAGCCCCAGCCCAATTGCTCGCCCGCAGCCCGCAAGGCCAGCATCAGGCCGCCCAGCAGCATGAACGACAGCACCACACCTAGGGTGTAGGCCAAGCCCGCTGCACGGTGTTGGGTCTGCGAGGTGTGGCCTTGCGCAAACCCAGCACCTTGATGGCCAAGATGGGGAACACGCAGGGCATGAGGTTGAGCAGCAAGCCGCCTGCCAGGGCGCCCAAAATGGCCAGGGTCAAGCCCAATGCGGTGGTGCTGGATGCCGCTGGTTTTTCTGCAAGTCGGGCATTTTCGGCCAGCGCCTTGGCAAGGGCCGGCGAGATTTCGGCGGGGGCGGCTTGTGTCAATGCAGGCCAAGTGCCTTGCACCGGCGTTTCCAGCTCAAAAGCCGGTGCTTTGGGGGATGACTCTGGCCCCACGGCCAGCACCCAGCGCATGCTGCGGGGACTGTCGCCACGCTCTTCCGACACCGGGATGTCGGCGATCCAGACCGCGCCTTGCCAGTTCTGCGTCCAGTCTTTGCCTTGCACGGCGGCGTTGTGCACCACGTTGGGCGTGATCGGGAAAGCGCTGAGCGTCTGGCCGCGCCAGCTGTCTGGCAGGCCTGTCACTTGCAAGTTCAGGCGTTTGCCGTCGGCCGATAAAGTGGTTTGTGCACCGTTGCCCGCCGGGTTGTTGGCTGGCGGCTGAGTCATTTTTTGAGGACTCAGGGCACGGGCTTTTTCAAACCAAGCCGCATGCGGCGACTGCGGTGCAGCAGAGGCCAAACTCAAGACGAATTGCCCTTCTTGTGGGATGCATTCTTTGCGGCACACCAGCCAATCGGCTTGCAGCTGCACGGTCAATGGAGCGTTGGCCGGAAATTTGAAATCTGCCGACACCGTGATCGGAACGGTCAACAGCAAACGGCCTTCGTAGCCATAGTTGGCCAGGGTGCCAATCGGGAATTTTTTAGGCAAGGGCCAAGCGATGTCGCCTGCTTGCAAACCTGCAGGCAGTTGCCATTGCAGGCGCGTGGGCAAACCTGAATCGCCGGGGTTTTGCCAATAGGTGTGCCAGTCGGGTTGGTGCTCGATTTGCAGTCCTAGCCAAAAGGTCTGGCCAGCTTGGATCCCCTGGGGGGCGTGCACCAGCAGTTCGGCCCGCACTTGTTCGGTGCTGACCACTTGGCGGCCAGCCGACAACAAAATGCTCTGGGCCGCTGGGGTGCCCGAGTTGGCGGCCTTGGAAGAAAACAAGGCGCCACTTTGAGCCCCACTGGGCAGGGGCCATGCCAACAGGAGGCCGATGCAGACAAAGGCCCCTAAAAAAGTCCAGACCTGCAGGCGGGTCCAGCCACGAGACATCACGGAAACTTTCACACCAATCCTTCTTTTGCGCCGCAC
>JACDQO010000370.1 GCA_015657605.1 Limnohabitans sp.
GGGGGCCGAGGCCCTGTTGGGCATGGGTGACATGCTCTACATGCCCTCGGGCACAGGCTTCCCGATCCGGGTGCATGGCGCTTTTGTCAGCGACGAAGAAGTGCACCGCGTGGTCAGCTACCTCAAAAGCCAGGGTGAGCCCGATTACATCGAAGGCGTTCTTGAAGGCGGCACGGTAGACGATGACGGCGGCATGTTGGGCGAGGGTGACAACGGCGAAAAAGACCCGATGTACGACCAAGCGGTGGAAGTGGTTTTGAAGAACCGCAAGGCCAGCATCTCCCTGGTCCAGCGTCACCTCAAAATCGGCTACAACCGTGCGGCCCGTTTGGTCGAAGACATGGAAAAAGCCGGCCTGGTCAGCAGCATGAGCGGCAGCGGTCAGCGTGAAATTTTGGTGCCCGCACGGGCTGAATGATGCAGATGAAAAGTCTATGGAAGTCGCGCCGCAGCGCTTTGGTTTTGGGGCTCTACAGTGCATGTGTGTGGGGCGTGCTGTCGCTCGCATTGCCCGTGCAGGCCGATGGCGTGGATTTGTTGGCCCAGTTTGTCAAACAAGCCCGCAGTGGCCGGGCCGACTTCACCCAGGTGGTGACATCGCCGAGTCGTGCGGGCCAAGCGCCTCGCAGCAAAACGTCGAGCGGCAGCTTTGAATTCCAAAGACCCGGCAAATTTCGTTTTGACTACCGCAAGCCCTTTGCACAAACCCTGTTGGCCGACGGCCAAACTTTGTGGTTGCACGATGTGGACTTGAACCAGGTCACGGCGCGCAAGCAGCAGCAAGTTTTGGGTTCCACCCCGGTGGCCTTGTTGACCGCAGCCGCTGATCTGCAAGCCCTCAAGGCCGACTTCCAGTTCAGCGCAGAGCCTGCCCGAGACGGTCTGGCGTGGGTGCGTGCGACGCCTTTGGCGGCGGACGGACAGATCCGTTCGGTGATGGTGGGATTGCGTGCCACGCCCATGGGCGTTGAGTTGGCTGTTCTGGATGTGCAAGACAGCTTGGGTCAGCGCTCGGTGTTGACCTTTGCGGGTTTTCAGCTGAACGTGGCCTTGCCCGCCAGCCAATTTGTGTTCAAGGCCCCAGCGGGCGTCGACATCATTCGCCCTTGATGCCGCCCGGGTGTCCATGAAAGCCCCCACGCTGCCACCGCATGCCCCTTTGGCTGAGCGCCTGCGGCCACGCCACTTGGGTGAGGTGATCGGGCAGCAGCATCTGCTCGGCGAGGGCATGGCGCTGCGTCTGGCGTTTGAGTCGGGTCAACCCCACAGCTGCATTTTGTGGGGGCCACCCGGCGTGGGCAAAACCACCATTGCCCGTTTGATGGCCGATGCGTTTGACGCGCAGTTTTTGAGCATCAGTGCAGTGCTGGGGGGCATCAAGGACATCCGCGAAGCGGTCGACAAAGCCGAAGCCGCTCGAACCGGTTTGCACCCGCAGCGCACCATCATGTTTGTGGACGAGGTGCACCGCTTCAACAAAAGCCAGCAAGACGCATTTTTGCCGCACGTCGAAAGCGGCTTGTTCACCTTCATCGGGGCCACCACCGAGAACCCATCTTTTGAGGTGAACTCGGCCCTGCTGTCGCGGGCGGCGGTGTATGTCTTGCAACCCTTGGCGGAAGAAGACCTGGGCCACATCGTGACGCGGGCGCAAGCCATCCAAGCGATTCCCGCCATCGAGCCCGAGGCGCTGGCCCGCTTGTTGGCCTATGCCGATGGAGACGCCCGGCGCTTGCTCAACACGCTGGAGACCTTGGCCATGGCGGCCAAACAAGA
>JACDQO010000371.1 GCA_015657605.1 Limnohabitans sp.
GCACGCCGATGAACGCCATCTTGGGCTTCAATGCGCTGCTGCTTTCGCGTGCGCAAGACAAGCCCGAAGCGCTCAAGGTGCTCAACCACACCCGACAGTCCGCCGACCACCTGATGACGGTGATCAACGACATCCTGGACTATTCACAGCTGCAGACCGGCAGTCTGGTGGTGCAGTCCGAAGCGTTTGATTTGCGAGAACTGGTCACGCATGCCTTTGACCTGTTTTTGCCCAAGGTGCGCAGCATGTCGCTGGACTACCGCATCGACCTGGACCCTGCGCTGCCACAGTGGGTGCACAGCGACCGCCACCGCATCATGCAGGTGCTGGTCAACCTGCTGGGCAATGCGCTCAAGTTCACCCACCAGGGCTCGGTGGTGCTGCGCGTGCAATGGCAAAACCCCGGCGTGCTGGTTTCGGTGCAAGACACGGGCATTGGCATTCCTGCCGAGCAGCAAGCACACATCTTCAGGCGTTTTGCGCAGGCCGACAGTGAAATCCAGGCGCGTTATGGCGGCAATGGGCTGGGCTTGGCGATATCCCAGAGACTGGTGGAGTTGCTTGGCGGCGAGATCGGCTTTGAAAGCATCGCCGGACAAGGCTCACGCTTTTGGTTCCAGCTGCCGCTACAAGCCGACAAGGCACCGGCCCGCCGCACCGATGCAGGTGCCGAGCAGCCCCCCTTGCAGACCCGGACAAGGCCTTGGCGCCTGCTGGTGGCGGATGACCATCCGGTCAACCGCCTTTTGGTCAAACACGTCTTGCAAAACAGCTGGCCTCACGCCCAGATCTTGGAGGCCACAGATGGGCAGCAATGCCTGGACATGCTGGCGCTGGGACCGGTCGATCTGGTGCTCATGGACATGGTCATGCCCGTCTTGGACGGCATCCAAGCCACCCGGCGCATCCGCTCTGAAGCCGCTTGGCAGCACATCCCGGTTTTGGGTTTGACGGCCAACGTCAACCCTGTGGATCTGCAGGAGTTTCGCAAAGCCGGGCTCAATGAGGTGTTGCTCAAACCTTTCGACCCCGCCCATTTGTGTCATCGGGTGGAGCACTTGTTGTTGGCCAAAGGTGGTGAAGCATGAGAGGCATTGGGCGCGACTTTTCGGTGTCCACTGGGGTGGCTGGTTTTGTGGCGGTGTTGGTGGGTTTCACCAGTTCTGCCGCGATTGTTTTTTCGGCGGCTCAAGCTTTGGGTGCGAGCGAAGCACAAATGGTGTCCTGGATGTGGGCCTTGGGCATCGGCATGGGCGTCACCAGCTTGGGCCTGAGCCTGTGGTACCGGTTGCCGGTGTTGACCGCGTGGTCAACCCCGGGTGCAGCGGTGTTGGCCGTCAGTCAGGGCGTGAGCTTGCCCGAGGCCACGGGGGCGTTCATCGTGTGCGCGCTCTTGATCATGGTGGTTGGCTACAGCGGCTGGTTTGAACGCCTGATGTCCAAAATTCCATTGGCGCTGGCCAGCGCCTTGTTGGCCGGGGTGTTGGCGCGTTTTGCTTTGGACGCTGTAGGCGCGGTGGCGCATGCGCCCGTGTTGGTGCTGGCCATGACCTTGAGTTATCTGCTGGGTCGGCGTTGGTGGCCGCGCTGGTCGGTGCCAGTGGTCTTGAGCTGGTGGGCATGGCCGTGGCGGCACTGCAAGGCCAGCTGCACCTGTCCAGCGTGGCCTGGACTTGGGCTGTGCCCGTGTGGGTGAGCCCCACATGGAGCTGGGCGGCCATGGTCAGCGTGGCCCTGCCGCTGTTTGTGGTGACCATGGCTTCGCAAAATCTGCCGGGCGTGGCGGCGCAGCGCGCTTCCGGTTATGACATTCCGATCTCTCCTGTGGTGGGGGCGACCGGTTTGACCAGCCTGGTCTTGGCCCCTTTTGGCGGTTATGCCCTCAATTTGGCGGCCATCACGGCAGCGATCTGCATGGGCAAAGAGGCCCACCCTGACCCCAGCCGCCGTTACACCGCTTCGGCGGCGGCGGGCTTGTTGTACATCGCTTTGGGTTTGGCGGGGGGCACCATCGTCAGCCTGATGGCGGCTTTCCCTCAGGCGTTGGTGTTGGCCGTGGCCGGTTTGGCTTTGCTGGGCACCATGGCCTCGGGTTTGGCGGTGGCCGTCAAAGACGAGCAGCACCGCGAAGCGGCCTTGCTCACCTTTTTGGTCACGCTGTCGGGTGTGACGGTGGCCGGTGTGGGCTCGGCTTTTTGGGGCGTGGTGGTGGGTGGCTTGGCGCAGTGGGTGTGGACACGGCGCCAAACGGCGTCACATTGAAAAAATCTTCCCCGGGTTCATGATGTTGTGCGGGTCCAGTGCGCGCTTGATGGTGCGCATCATGTCGACGGCGCCTTCACCGGTTTCGGTGCGCAAGAAGTCCATCTTGTGCAGGCCAATGCCGTGCTCGCCCGTGCAAGTGCCGCCCAAACGCAAGGCGCGGCTGACCAGTTGCTGGTTCAAGGCTTCGGCGGTTTCGCACTCTTGCGGGTTGTTCGGGTCGATCAAATAGCCGAAGTGGAAATTGCCGTCGCCCACATGGCCGACCAAAAAGTAAGGCAGGCCGCTGGCGTCGGTTTCGGTGATGGAGTCGAGCAGGCAATCGGCCAGGCGGCTGATCGGCACACAGGTGTCGGTGCTGATGGCGCGGCAGCCGGGCTTGCTCTGGATGGCGGCAAAGTAGGCGTTGTGCCGCGCGGTCCACAGGCGCGTGCGCTCTTCGGGGGTGGTGGCCCATTCAAAGGCGTTGCCACCAAATTCGCTGGCGATTTCTTGCACCGTTTCGGCTTGTTCTTTCACGCCCGCAGGGGAGCCGTGGAATTCCATCAGCAGCATGGGCTCTTCGCGCAGGCCCAGCTTGGCATAGGCATTGACCATGCGCACGGTGTTGTGGTCGATCAGCTCCACGCGGGCAATCGGCACGCCCAATTGAATGGTCTGGATGACGGCGCGCACGGCGGCCTCGATGCTCGGGAACGAGCAAATGGCGGCCGAGATGGCTTCTGGCAAAGGGTACAGGCGCACGGTGACTTCGGTGATCACGCCCAAGGTGCCTTCGCTGCCCACCATCAGGCGTGTCAGGTCGTATCCAGCGCTCGACTTTTTGGCGCGGGTGCCGGTGCGAATCACTTCGCCAGAAGAGGTGACCACTTCCATGGCCAGCACGTTTTCGCGCATGGTGCCGTAGCGCACCGCGTTGGTGCCACTGGCGCGTGTGGCGCTCATGCCCCCAATCGTGGCGTCCGCGCCCGGGTCGATCGGGAAGAACAAGCCAGTCGACTTGATCTCTTCGTTGAGTTGCTTGCGTGTCACGCCCGGTTGCACCGTGACCGTCAAGTCTTCGGCGTTGATGGACAGCACCTTGTTCATGCGTGTCAGGTCAATGCTGATGCCGCCTTGAACCGCCAGCAAATGGCCTTCGAGCGAGGAGCCCACGCCAAAAGGAATCACCGGCACTTTGTGCTCGGCGCACAACTTGACCGCGTCGGCCACATCCTGGGTGTTTTCGGCAAACACGACGGCGGCGGGGGGGCGGCACATGGGTGAAGGCCGACTCGTCGCGGCCGTGCTGCTCGCGCACCACCAAAGCCGTGGAGCAGTTGGTGCCAAAGCGGGCTTTGAGGGCCGCCAAAAAAGCATCGGGCACAGCGCGTTGCGCGACTTCAGGGGCCAGGTGGGCGGCGGCAATAGGGGCGTTCATGGGTGTCTCCAGTGGTGGCGTGGCGTACCCGCCAGACGAGTGAATGCGCAGTTTACGCCGCAAACAATGGCCTTGCTGTCCTTTGTCAGACAAGTTCCAGCCAGTTGGCCGACAATCACCCATCTTTGTAGGAGCCCACCCCTGTGGGCGATTCCCCCCATCCTGCACACTTGAGTGAACAAAAAGAGAGCAAGACCATGGGCAACCGACTCACACAAATCGCCACCCGCACCGGGGACAACGGCACCACCGGCCTGGGCAACAACCAGCGCGTGTCCAAAAACAGCTTGCGCGTCCACGCCATGGGCGAGGTGGATGAGCTCAATTCCCACATCGGACTGCTGCTGTGCGAAGACATGCCCGCCGACGTGCGCGAGGTGTTGGTCGAGGTGCAACACCAGCTGTTCAACCTGGGGGGCGAGTTGTCCATTCCGGGCTTTGAATTGCTCAAAGAAGAAGCCGTGGCGGCCCTAGACGAGGCCCTTGAAAAGTACAACGCCCAGTTGCCCAAGCTCGAAGAGTTCATCTTGCCTGCGGGCACCCGTGGCGCGTCGCAAGCGCATGTCTGCCGCACCGTGGCGCGGCGGGCCGAACGCGCTTGCGTGGCCTTGGGCAACGAAGAAGCCTTGAACGACACCCCGCGTCAATACCTCAACCGCCTGTCCGACTTGATGTTTGTGCTGGCCCGCGTGCTCAACCGCATGAATGGTGGCGATGACGTGTACTGGAAGAGTGCGCGCATGCAAAAAGACCCGGCAGCCTGAAGGTTCTGGGGGCTGTCACCTAGGCGCATGTTTCAGGGTTGATGCGCGTGACAGCGGGGCATGGCCGCTGCTACGCTGCAACGCATGAACACCGCGACAAAATCCTCCGATTTGGCCCCCTACCTGCCCCAGGTCCGGCTTTACCAAACTGGCTGCGCGACGAACGC
>JACDQO010000372.1 GCA_015657605.1 Limnohabitans sp.
CCTGTCCATCGCCCAAGGATTGGTTCACGCCATGGGGGGGCAGATCGGGTTTGAGAGTGAAGCCGGACAAGGCAGCACTTTTTGGGTAACGCTGGACTGCCGCTTGTGCGATGCACCGATGGACCCGACACCGATCGAAGACGACGTCCTCAGCAACGAGGCGGTGCGTATCCTGATCGCCGACGACAACCCGCTGAATCGCCAAATTGCTGCCCTGCAGTTGCGCCGTTATTTACCGCAAGCTCTGCTCACCGAGGCAGAGGACGGCCTGCAGGCTTTTGAAGCCATGCGCCATGGGGCCCAATACGATGTCATCCTGATGGACGTGCAGATGCCCGAGATGGATGGCCTGACCTGCGCGAGAAAAATCCGCACTGAATTGCCTGAGCCTCAACGCTCAACACCCATCATTGCGCTGACGGCCAAATCGGACAAAGAAGAACTCGCCTTGTGCATGGACTGCGGCATGAACGAATGCATGCTCAAACCTTTCAACAGCCGCTTGCTGGTCAAACGGCTTCTTGCTTATGTGTCCTGATCCCATGAAAAAATCCATCCACTTTGGGCGCAAAGCCTGCTTTCTTGGCGTGCTGATTGGCGGGGGTCTGCTGGGCGCAGTCCATGCCCAAGCCCCAGGCGAAGATCTGAAGCTGCCACCGATCTGCGACATTCAGACCACACCGGACGGCTCGGCCCCATCCAACACACCCAAGGAACCCCAGGACTGTTACGAATTTGGCGCAGCCGTGGGTGGATTGAGCTGGGGATGGCGAGAAAAACTCCCTCCTCAGGTGCGCTGGGTGCAACGCCAGGACGCGTCGACTTTGTGTCAGCAAAACCCATCCGAATGGGGTCAACGAGTCGGCCCTGCCGTCTCGGGCGGCTGTATTTTCTTGTCGAGCGACACCTGCACGGTGGTCACCCCTGCTTATTTGCCTCCCGCCTTGCTGAGCAATGCCATTCGTCACTGCGTACCTTGAAGGACGGGCATGACCTGTTCATGGTCTGGACCGAGCCCGCTGCTCACCAAGGAAGGTGTTGAGCCTGGTGATCTACAAACTGGGCACGGCCAGTGGGTGGCAAAGCATTCAACACCGACAACAAACGCTCGGCGGCGACTGCCGCAGGCAGGGCATCGTTGCCCACAAACGGCTGGCTCAAAGCCGATTGCACCGTACCCGGCTGCAAGGCGGCCACCACCAAAAGCGGCCTGCGACGCGACAACTCGATGGCTGTCGTTTGCAACAGCATGTTGAGCGCCGCCTTGGCCGCCCGATAGCCGTACCAACCACCTTTTCGGTTGTCTTCGATGCTGCCCACACGCGCCGACAGCTTGCCCCAAACTGCCCGCTGCCCTGAAACCAGCAAGGGCGCAAAGTGTTTGAGCAAGAGGCCTGGGCCCACGGCGTTCAGATGCAGCGCGTTGAGCAAATGCATGGCATCGAGTTCGTCCAGTCTTTTTTCTGGGCCGCGTCCATTCAGCGTCAAAGCCCCTGTGGCATCCAGCACCAAATGAAACGGCCCTTGCGCCGCCAAGGCCTGGGCACAGTTCTGGATGCTGGTCTCACTCAGCAGATCCAGCCCTGGTGAGCTTTGGCGTGACACACCCACCACTGCCGCGCAACGCGGGTCAGCCTGAAGTTGCTGCAGCAAAGCACCGCCAATCGCCCCAGTAGCGCCCACGACCAGCGCCCGGTAGCCCTCAGGCAAAGAGGTCATCATGGCTTGGCCTTGGTCGAACTGGGCATTGCAGGGGCCAGGTCGTACGCGCAACGAAAACCGATGTAGACCGCATAAAAGTCGGCGGGCTTGTAGGCCTGCACATCGGCCTTCATGTTGAAAGCGCCGTACCACCAAGAGCTGCCCACCGTGCGCCTTTCGTTGCCCCGTGCATCGGTGGTCCACTCCCAGGCATTGGCCCCCATGTCAAACAAACCATTCACGCCCGCACGAGTCGCCCCGGCGGGCGCGGCACGTGGCCACGGGTCAGGGTCGCTGGTGTTGGCGCCTTGCGGGCTGTCGCCCGTGCTCCAAGGGTAGGTGCGGCCCTTCACCCAAGGCGCGGGAGGGGTATCGCGCAGCTCGGTGAAGCCCGCTTTTTGCCATTCGGCCCAGTGGGCAATCGGCCACCCGCCCAGCGGCAGTAAGCCTGCGCTTCTGCAAAGTCAATGTGCACGGCGGGCAAATCGGCGCTGGCAGGGTTCACGCCATCCGGCTTGCGCCAGGACCAACCGGGACGCCGCTCCCAGCCTGCGCCGTACTCAAAACCGCCGCCTTCTTTTTCGGCGCGGGTCACGGCGCCGGTGGCGCGGGCATAGCGTTCAAACTGACCGATGGTGACCTCGGTGCGGTCGATGGCCCAAGGGCCCAACGTCACCTTCTCGCCAACCGGGCTGGGGGCTTGAGCCAGGGCCTGGGACAGACCCGTCACACCCAAAACGCCAAGCAGACTCCACCTCACCACTGCGAGCAAAGCGCCCGACAAACCTCTGGTCATCACAATTTCTCCTCACCCCAACCCCGCCTGACCCACTTTTGCAAAGTGGGTCGCAAAGGCAAAAACAAACGGTAAGCGGCCTCAAACAGCCACGACAAAGGTGGCCAGGCCGACAGCCAGCCCAGCCAACGCCAACCCGGAAACATGCGCCACATCTGCGAGAACGCTGCCGCGCCGCTGTACAAGCGGCCCTGGCGGTCGCGCACATGGAATCGGGCCATCGCCTGCGCGCAGCTGAGCGAGGCGCCCAATTCGGCCCCGGCACTCACATCCACCCAATCAATGGCAGCCGCCTGGGGCAAACGCCGGTAAATGGCGATCTCGCGTCGGCACATGGGGCACGAGCCATCAAAGTAAACAGTCAAACTGTGCAGACCGCTCATGGGGCCAACTCCGCTCGGCCCAGCAAACGGCCTTGCCGGTCCACCAAAAACCCCTCGCCCATGCTGGGGTAGGCCCCCGTCAGGCCGGTCATGATCACTTGGTGTGTGACCCACACCTCGGTGCGGCCTTGGGGCAATCCACGCAAACGGGCCAACAAGGACTTTTGCTGCGCTGCCGGATCGCCCTGCCCGGCAAAGGTGCTGTTCAAGGCCGGCCAGTCTTCGACCTGGCCAAAAGCCAGACGCGCCGTGTCTTGGCAGCGGCACCACTGGCTGCTCAGCACCGCATCGGGCTTGAAATTTTGCGCTTTCAGCCAAGCCCCCAAAGCCTGCGAGGCCTGCCTGCCCGCTTCGCTCAAATTGCGTTGGGTGCGGCACTGACCCAAAGTGAATCCCGCCGGGTCGCCCAGGCCCGCCTCGGTCGCGGCATGGCGAATCAAAAGAGCGCCACCGCCTTGGCGCCACAGGCGCAGCAGTTCGGCCGCGGCAGCGTTGCGCTCAGGCTGCGCCTGCACCCCGCCCGAAGTGCCCACAAGGGCCAAGGCCACCGCAGAAGACCATTGACCCAAAAGCCTGCGCCGTGAGGCGCAGACCACGGGCGTGTCTGGGTTTGCAACTGGCCACTTGAACGGTGGGTTCATGTGCAAGGCCCTGCTCAATCCACTTCGCCCAAGGCGATACGCCGCAGGGCTTGCTCGAACACCTCGACCGGCTGGCCACCTGAGATCAAATGCTTGTCGTTGATGATGACCGCAGGCACCGAACGGATGCCCGCCTGGGTGTAGAACTGTTGCCGCTCGCGCACCTCTTGGGTGTGGGCATCGCTTTGCAGCACCGCGCGGCCGCGTGCACATCCAAGCCTGCTGCGGCCACGCCCGCCAGCAAGACCTCGGGGTCTTCCATGCACTCGGCGCGACCTTGGTAGGCCTCCAGAAAAGCTTTTTTGAGTTGGTGCTGCGCCCCAGCGCCTTGGCTCTCGGCCCAGTGCAGCAAGCGGTGCGCGTTGAAAGTGTTGTACACACGGCCACGGCCGCCGGGGTGAAAGCTAAATCCCACCTCGGCCCCGCGTGCGGCAATGTTCTGGCGAATCTGAGCCTGTTGTTCGGGGGTGGAGCCATACTTTTGCGTCAGGTGCTCGCCCAGGTCCTGCCCGCCGGGGCCCATGTGCGGGTTCAGCTCAAAGGGCTGAAAGTGCAGTTCGGCCTGCACCTGACCTTGCAGGCGGTCCAGGGCTTGCTCCAGCGCCCCCAAACCCACGGC
>JACDQO010000373.1 GCA_015657605.1 Limnohabitans sp.
CACCGGCACGGTGGTGATCAGCCGCAACGTGCGGGTCACCGCCTCGGCGGTCGCCCACGGCACCATCTCGGTGGCCATTGCCGCCACCAACGAAGTCTCACAACCCAACCCCCTGAGCCAAGGCCAAACAGCGGCCGTTCAGAACGCCAACATCGCGGTGACAGAACCCAAGAACCCGATGTTCTTGTTCCAGCCCGGTGTGGATTTGCGCCAGGTGGTTGACGCGGTCAACCAAGTGGGTGCCACCCCCTCTGCCCTGATCGCGATCCTCGAAGCCCTCAAAAGCACCGGCAGCCTGCGGGCCGAGTTGATCATCATCTGATCGCGCTTAAGAAAACCATGAACGACATCACCTCATCCACTTCCAGCACCTATCTGGACTTCAGTGCCTTGGCACAGTTGAAGGGTGATGCCGCACGCGACCCGAGCAAAGCCATCCGCAAGACGGCCGAACAGTTCGAGGCCTATTTCATCCAGCAGATGATGAAAACCATGCGCGAATCCATCGAAAAAAGCGATTTGGTCGATGGCGGCAACATGGAGATGTACCAAGACCTGATGGACAAAGAAGTGTCCCTCAGCATGGCCAAACGCGGTGGCATGGGCATGGCCGACATGCTCGAGCGCCAAATGAACCAAGCCCAGGCGCTCAGCACACAAGACGCCCTGCAGATGCGCTTGCCCACCGTGGCGCCGCAACTGCCGCTCAACCCAACGCGCGAGCCCATGTCGCTCAAGCCGGCAGCCATCGAGGCTTACCAGCTCGAACGACAAAACGGTTTCAAGCTTAAGGGCCGGCCATGAGTGACTTGCTCAGCATTGGCAGCTCGGGTGTCACGGCCTACCAGCGGGCCTTGGCCACGGTGTCCAACAACATCGCCAACGTCAACACCGACGGCTACACCCGCCAAGATGTCTCGCTCACGGCCAACCAACCACGTGAGATTGGCAACAGCTATTTGGGCACAGGCGCTCGTTTTGACAGAGTGCAACGCCAATACGACGCCTTTGTGGAATCGAACTTGCGCAACAGCAACAGCGACTTGCAAAGCCAAAAACCCCTTCTCTCTTATGTGAACCGCCTGATTGACGTGATGGGCGACGAGAGCATTGGCCTGACCACGGCCATGAACCTGTTTTTTGAATCTGCACGCGATCTGGCCACCGACCCCGCTTCGGTGGTCTCTCGCAGCATCTTTTTGCGCGACGCCGATGGCCTGGCTGCCAGATTCCGCCAACTGGCCGGTCAGTTTGATCTGCTGGACAAAGAAACCCGCCAATCGGTGGAGACCGACGTAGGTCAAATCAATGCGTTGAGCACGCAGTTGGCCCAAATGAACAAACAACTGTCCAAACACAGCACAGAGGCCAGCCAGCCCTCCGAGTTGTTGGACCAGCGCGACTTGCTGCTGCGGGAGTTGTCCAGCCTGGTGGCCACCAAAACCCGTTTTGAGACCAACGGCGCCGTCATCGTCAGTGTGGGCGACACCCTGGACCAGGGCATCTTGGTCAACCAAAACATCTCTCGCGACATCAACGTCCTGCAATCGAACATCGAAACAGGCCGACTCGAGTTTGTCATTGACGCCTATGGCAAACCCGAAACCATGCCCGGCATTGTCAGCGGCAAAATTGGTGGGGTCATGAGCTTTCGAGACAAGGTGCTCAACCCGGCCAGCGACTCTCTGGACAACTTGGCCTCCACAATGGTGCGCGAAGTCAACTTGGTCCACCGCGATGGGGTTGACGCCGAAGGCCAACTGGGCGGAGATCTGTTTGGTTTTGCCACAGATAAATCAGGCAAAGCCGCGGGCATGAATCTGGTGGTTCAAGACGCCAACCGGGTGGCTGCAGCCGGACAGTTCAGGGTCATTGACAACCCGCTCAACAGCGGCACCGCGCAAGCCCGTGTGGCTTACACACCGACGCAGTTTCAGGGCCCCACGCAACTGCGCGGTGACCTCGCGTTGGCCAAAAATCCGCAAATTGCCACCTTGCCCAACGTCACCATTGAAGCCAGCCAAGGCTTCACCAGTTTGGGTTTGATCCCGATCGGTACAAAAGATCTGGCACTGACCCTGCAAACACCCGGATCGGGCCAAACACTGCAAGTGCTGACCCGCGATGGCCGCCACCTGATTGGCAGCGCCTTGAACGATACGCAGCAAGGCCTGATGCTGAAAACCAGCAATGGCATGGAGACGGGGGCCACTTACAGCACCCAAACCCTCAACCGAACAGCGCCTGCCAGCTATTTGGGCATGGACATTTTCATGGGGGCCAAAGCCAGCGTCAGCCTGATGCAGCAGTTCAATGCCACCACCGGCGAGGCCCAGGCGCCTCTGGCAGTGGCTGCCAAATTGACGGGCAGCACCTTCGTCGGCTCCGCCAATCCAATTGCAGCCAACACCTTTCAGTTGAACGGTCAAAACTTGCCCGAACTGAGCGGCCCCTTGACTTTGGCCTCCGTCGTCAACTGGCTGAACACCGCCACCGCCAATGACCCAGCGGCCAGCCGCATCACCGCATCGGCTCAGGACGGCAAACTGGTGCTCAGCCGCCCGACCAGCAACACCACGCAAG
>JACDQO010000374.1 GCA_015657605.1 Limnohabitans sp.
CCCGCTTTGGCCGCTGCGGCCGCATCGGCGGCGCTGCGCACCGTGCCTGCGCCCACCACAGCACCGGTCACCTCCTTGGCAATCGCTTCCATGCAGGCCAGCGCCTGCGGCGTGCGCAGCGTCACCTCCAGCATGCGGATACCGCCCGCCACCAAGGCACGTGCCATGGGCACGGCGTGGGCCACATCGTGGAGCACGATCACGGGGATCACCGGGGCGTCTTGCATGACCTGCAAGGCAGTCAGCGGGGCATTGGAATTCACAGCCATGAGCAGGCTCCTTCTTCGGCTTTGAGCGCGTGGCGGCGCATGTTGGCAAACAGTTCTCGGCCCATGCCCACGCCGTTGGCAGCGCGCAGCTCAGCAGGCATCTGGGCCAGTGGGCGGGCGGCCCATTCGGCCTCGCTCACCAGCACTTGCAAAGTGCCCGCGACGCCGTCGAGGCGAATCACATCTCCGTCTTTCACCTTGGCCAGCGGGCCACCGGCAGCAGCTTCGGGCGAGACGTGGATGGCGGCAGGCACTTTGCCCGAGGCCCCGCTCATGCGGCCATCGGTCACAAGTGCCACCTTGAAGCCCTTGCCCTGCAGCACCGCCAGCGGCGGGGTGAGTTTGTGCAACTCGGGCATGCCATTGGCTTGTGGGCCTTGCCAGCGCACCACACACACCACATCACGGTCCAGCGCTCCGGCCTTGAAGGCTTGCTGCAATTCATCTTGCGAATTGAACACGCGCGCTGGCGCTTCGATCACATGCAAAGCCTCGGGCACGGCAGAGACCTTGATCACACTGCGGCCCAGGTTGCCTTGCAGCAACTTCAAACCCCCTGTGGCGCTGAACGGCTGGCTGGCCGGGCGAACCACGGTGTCGTCTTGGCTGGCCCCAATCTCACGCCAGACCAATTGCCCATCGGCTGTGCCGGGCTTGCGTGTGAACTCACGCAGACCGCCGGGGCGCACCGTCAGCACATCGGCATGCATGAAGCCGGCGTCGAGCAATTCGCGAATGATGAAACCAGGACCGCCAGCGGCCTGGAACTGGTTCACATCGGCACTGCCGTTGGGGTACACACGGCTGAGCAAGGGCACCACATCAGACAGGTCAGAAAAGTCGTCCCAATCGATCACCATGCCCGCCGCGCGCGCCACCGCCACCCAGTGGATCAAATGGTTGGTGGAGCCGCCCGTGGCCAACAACGCCACCATGGCGTTGACAATGCTGCGCTCATCGACCAAGCGGCCGATGGGCGTGAAGTTTTTCTCTTTGACCAGCGCCAACACGGTGCGCGCAGCTTCTCGGGTCAGGTCTTGGCGCAAGCCTTGGGCCGGGTGAATGAAGGCCGTGCCCGGCACATGCAGGCCCATGGCTTCGAGCAGCATCTGGTTGCTGTTGGCCGTGCCGTAAAAAGTGCAGGTGCCTTCGCCGTGGTAGGCCTTGGACTCGGCCTCCAGCAATTCGGGGCGCCCACCAAGCCCAGTGCGGCCTGTTCGCGCACCTTGGATTTGTCGGTGTTGGACAGCCCGCTGCCCATGGGGCCTGCGGGCACAAACACCGTGGGCAAGTGGCCAAAGTGCAAAGCGCCAATCAGCAGACCCGGCACGATCTTGTCGCACACACCCAGCATCAGGGCGGCGTCGAACACATCGTGGCTGAGTGACACTGCCGTGGCCATGGCGATCACATCGCGGCTGAACAGGCTCAGCGTCCATGCCGGGCGTGCCTTGCGTCACACCATCGCACATGGCGGGCACGCCACCAGCGACCTGGGCGGTAGCGCCCTGCTTGCGGGCCTCGTCTTTGATGAGATCGGGGTAGTGTTGCAGGGGCGCGTGGGCCGACAGCAGGTCGTTGTAAGCGTTGACGATGCCGATGTTGGGCGCGCGCGGGGCCACCACTTGGATTTTGTCCAAAGCGGTGGCGCGGTCTTTGTCGCCTTGGGGCATGGCGGCAAAAGCATGGGCCACGTTGGCGCAGCCCAAGCGTTGGGCGCCTGGGTCTTGGTTGGCCGCAGCGTCGAGCTGCTGCAAATAAGCCTGCCGCGTTGGGAGGCTGCGTTCGGTGATGCGGGCCGTGACCGCAGCCACGGTGGGGTGAAGTGTCATGTCTTGCCTCCTGGCGGTGACTGGTAACTAAATTACATCAACGATGGTAACCGTGTTCCAGTCTTGGGATGCAATGGCCAAGTTACCAAAAGGGTACAAGGTGGCTTGGGGATTTGGAGGTGTAAAAAAACCCGCCGAGGCGGGTTGATCCGTGGGCACAAGGTGTTCACTTGGCCGCTGGGGCCGCCGTGTTGGCCGCTGGGGCATCCGCCGCAGCGGGTGAACCCACTGGGGCAGCCGCTGGTGCTGCAGCATCTGGTGCTGGATCAGCAGGCGCTGCCACGGCGGCTGGGGCTACAGGCGCTGCTTTTTGGCTCTTGGCGATGCCAATACCCACGGCCAGCCCAATGACCAACACGATCACGCCGACCAAAATGGCCAAGACCACGGGTTGATTCTCATCTTCATTGTTTGACATGGTTGTTTTCTCCGAAAATAGTGGGCAGATTGTAATGGGACCCGATTGCACATGACCGACTCCCCCGAACAGCGCCCGGGCGTTCAGCACCCTCAGCCCAACGGCCGATGCGGCGCGTGTGGCCTTCAGGGGCGACTTGCTGGAGCGCTTCAGAGCGCAAACCGCCGGTCAAGACTTGTGGGTGTTCGGCTACGCGTCACTGTTGTGGCGGCCTGAATTTGAGGCACAAGAGCAGCACGCCAGCCGGGTTTGGGGCTGGCACCGGGCCCTGAAAATGTGGAGCCGCCTGAACCGAGGCAGCCCCGAATGTCCGGGCTTGGTGTTCGCTTTGTTGCCCGGCGGCAGTTGCCAAGGCATGGTGTACCGGGTGGCCCAAACCGAAGCGGACGAGGTGTTGCAGCGGCTGTGGGCACGCGAAATGCCCATGGATGTCTACACCCCGATTTGGCTGCCCTGCCAAACCCCTCAAGGCCCTGTCAAAGCACTGGCGTTCACTTTGCCGCGCAACAGCCCGAGTTTCACCGGCCACTTGACGCCCGAGACCTATCGGCACATTTTCAAAAATGCCAGTGGCCGCTATGGCACCACGCTCGACTACGCCAAACAGACCTACGACAGCCTGCGCTCGCTCGGCATCAACGATCGGGCCTTGGCCGCATTGCTGCGCCACGCCGAAGACTGAAGCCTGCCTATACTTGCCGCATGAACATCGCCGACCTGCGCAAGAGCTACGAAAAAGCCGAGCTCAACGAAAACGCCTCCCATGCCGACCCTCTGAAGCAATTTGAGCATTGGCTTCAAGAGGCCATCGCCGCCGAAGTGCCCGAGCCCAACGCCATGACACTGGCCACCGTGAGCAGCCAGCTGCGGCCCAGCACCCGGGTGGTGTTGATCAAAGGCTGCGATGCGCGCGGCATTGTTTGGTACACCAACTACGACAGCCAAAAGGGCCAAGAATTGGCGGGCAACCCTTTTGCCGCCTTGCAATTCCATTGGGTGGAGCTCGAGCGCGTGGTGCGCATCGAAGGCCGGGTGGAAAAGGTCAGCGCCGAAGAAAGCGACGCCTACTTTCACAGCCGCCCACTTGATTCACGCATCGGCGCTTGGGCCTCGCCCCAAAGCCAGGTGATCGACGGGCGCACGGTGCTGGTGACGAACGCCGCCAAATACGCTGCGCAATTCATGCTCAACCCACCTCGACCGCCGCATTGGGGCGGCTTTCGCTTGGTGCCCGAGCGCTGGGAGTTTTGGCAAGGCCGCAAAAGCCGTCTGCACGACCGGCTGCGTTACACGCCCGATGCCAGCGGCTGGCTGCGCGAGCGCTTGGCGCCTTGAGTCAAGGGGGCCACATCATGGCCACCCCGCTCAGGTTTCAGCGGACCCAGTGCGCGAATGCTTTCTTGAACTTGGCCACCTTGGGCGCCGCCACCGCCATGCAATAGCCTTGGTAGGGGTTGCGCTCAAAAAAGTCCTGGTGGTAGTCCTCGGCCGCGCTGTAGTTGGCCAGCGCCGATACCTCGGTCACGATGGGTTGGCCAAAGGCGTTGGCTGATGTCAACTCGGCGATCAGTGCCCGAGCCTCTTGGGCCTGCTCAGGCGTGGTGAAGTAAATGCCGCTGCGGTACTGCGTGCCCACATCGTTGCCCTGGCGGTTCAAGGTGGTCGGGTCGTGGATGACAAAGAAAATCTCGAGCAAGTCGCGGGTGCTGATCTGCGCCGGGTCGTATTCGAGCTTGACCACTTCGTTGTGCCCCGAACGGCCAGTGCACACCTCCTCGTAAGTGGGGGCCACAGTCTGGCCGTTGCAGTAACCCGACTCGACGTCGGTCACGCCGCGCACTTTGACGAAAACCGCTTCGGTGCACCAAAAGCAACCGCCGCCCAAGACCAACGTTTCAGCCATTTTGACTCCTTGTAAGACAAGCACTGGATTATCCGTGGCCCGCAAGCCCCACCGACACGGCTTGGACAAAGTCCCCCAAGGCCGTTTGGTCACGGTCACTGCGCCACAGGCACCGCGTGTCGTAGCGCACATCCACGTCGTTCAGCGGCACGAACACCGCGCCCGCCAAGGCAGATTGCGCCAGCGCCTCGGGCACCAGCGCCACACCCAATCCCTGGGACACCAAAGACACCACGCTCAACCAATGGCGCAGCTCGTGCACCACGGGGGGGATCCAGCCCGACTGTTCACACAACTGCAAAATGCGTTCGTGGTAATCGGGCGAGACGGTGCGGGACACCACCACCAAGTCTTGCCCCACCAGCGCCTGCAAACCCAGACGAACCTCACCTGCCAGGGGGTGGCTGGCGGGCAAGCAGGCCACCAAAGGTTGACTGGCCACCAAAATCTGCTCAAAACCGGGCGGCACCCGGGGCGTGTGCACAAAGCCCACATCGAGCCGGTCGCGCAGCAACTCAGACAACTGCTCGGACGAACTCAACTCGCGCAGCACCAAGCGCAAACGCGGGTGGCTGGCCTGAAAACGGCTCAGGATCTGGGGCAAACCGCAATACAACATGGTGCCGGCAAAGCCAATTTGCAGCTGGCCCGATTGGCCCTCGGCCACATCGCGGGCCTCGCGCGCAGCCGCACTTGCCTGCGCCAGCAAGGCCCGGGCGGCCGGCACAAACGCCGACCCCGCAGCGGTGAGCTGCACGCCCCGGCTGTTGCGGGTGAACAGCTGCGCCCCCACCGAGGCTTCGAGCTGCTGGATGTTCAAGCTGAGCGGCGGTTGTGAGATGGCCAAGCGCTGGGCCGCGCGGCCAAAGTGCAGCTCTTCGGCCAGCATGAGGAAATAACGCAGGTGACGGAATTCCATGAATTAAAATAATGTATTGATGGATAGGCAATCAATATTAGACAACTATTCATCCCCGCCTGACAATCGGCTTCAAGATTTTTTCACGGAGACACCCCACATGGCCGCCCCCAAAAACACCTTCAGCTGGGAAGACCCCTTCAACCTCAGCGCGCAGCTGACCGACGACGAGCGCCAGGTGCAAGAAGCCGCCCGCGCTTACTGCCAGGAACGCCTGCTGCCCCGCGTGAAAGACGCTTTCTTGAACGAGACCACCGACGTGGACATCTTCCGCGAGATGGGCGAGCTGGGCCTTTTGGGTGCCACCATCCCCGAGCAATACGGCGGCGCAGGCCTGAACTACGTCTGCTACGGCCTGGTAGCGCGCGAAGTCGAGCGCGTGGACAGCGGGTACCGCTCCATGATGAGCGTGCAGTCTTCTTTGGTGATGTTGCCCATCAACGACTTTGGCTCTGAAGCTCAAAAACAAAAATACCTGCCCAAACTGGCGCGTGGCGAGTGGATCGGCTGCTTTGGCCTGACCGAACCCAACCACGGCTCCGACCCCGGCAGCATGATCACCCGTGCCAAGAAAGTGGACGGCGGCTACAGCATCAGCGGCGCCAAGATGTGGATCACCAACAGCCCGATCGCCGACGTGTTCGTCGTCTGGGCCAAGGACGACGGCGGCCAGATCCGTGGCTTCATTCTCGAAAAAGGCTGGAAAGGCCTGTCAGCCCCCGCCGTGCACGGCAAGGTCGGTCTGCGTGCTTCGATCACCGGTGAGATCGTCATGGACGAGGTCTTCTGCCCTGAAGAAAACGCCTTCCCCGAAGTGCGTGGCTTGAAAGGCCCCTTCACTTGCCTGAACAGCGCCCGCTA
>JACDQO010000375.1 GCA_015657605.1 Limnohabitans sp.
GTTTAGGTGAACCTGGGTTGCGCCACCGGCCACCCCAGCTTCGTTGATGTCGTCCAGCTTTGCCAAACCAGACCATCGCCCAGATCGAGCTGTTCACCAAGCAAGACCAGTACGAGTCCGGCAAGGTCTATGTGCTGCCCAAGCACCTCGATGAAAAAGTGGCCCGTTTGCACCTGAAGAAAGTCGGCGCCATGCTGACCGAACTCAGCGAAGAGCAAGCTGCTTACATCGGCGTGTCGAAAAACGGCCCTTACAAAGCCGACACTTACCGTTATTGAAAACCACGCATGCGCATTGACCAACTTCTTGTCGAGCGCGGCCTGGCCGCTTCTCGCTCCCAGGCTCAGCGACTGATCGCCGGGGGCGTCCAGTGGCAGCAGCCCGACGGAGGTTGGCGTGCGGTGGTGAAAAACCGCGACGAAGTGCCTGAGGGCGCTGCATTGCAGCTGCTCGACGATGCCGAGTCGCGTTATGTGTCGCGCGGTGGCCTCAAGCTCGAAGGGGCTTTGAAAGCTTCGGGCGTGCAGGTGAACGGCCTGCGCTGTCTGGATGTGGGGCAAAGCACCGGTGGTTTCACCGACTGTTTGTTGCAACACGGCGCCGCCGAAGTGGTGGGCCTTGATGTGGGCCATGCCCAAGTGCATCCGCGCATCAGCCAAGATGAGCGGGTGGTGTGCATTGAGGGTGTGAACGCCCGCGAGCTGGAGCCAGGGGATGAGCGCATCCCTGATGCGCTGGAAGGCTTTGACCTGGTGGTGGGTGATGTGTCTTTCATCTCGCTCACGTTGGTGTTGCCAGGTGTGGTGCATTTGCTCAAGCCCACGGGCCAATTGCTGATGCTGGTCAAACCCCAGTTTGAGTTGCAACCGGGCCAAGTGGGCAAGGGCGGCATCGTCAAAGACGAGAGCCATTACCCCTTCATTGAAAACCGGGTGCGCAACGCTTTGACCGATTTGGGTTTGCAGGTGAGCGCGTGGATGGACAGCCCGATCGAAGGCGGTGACGGCAACCGTGAATTTTTGTGCAGGCCTGCTGGCCTGACCCGGCTGCGGTGCAGCCTGCGCGTGAAAAACGCGCCTTGCACACGAGGCCGATCTGGCCGCCAAGGCGTATGCCAAGGCCAACGACTATTGAATTTGAAGGTGTTGTGATGACTGGTTTGAAGCTGCCGATCAGCCTGGAATTTTTCCCACCCAAAACCCCCGAAGGCACCGAAAAACTGCGCGGTGTGCGTGAGAAGCTGTATGCCCTCAAGCCTGAGTTTTGCTCGGTGACCTATGGCGCAGGCGGATCGACTCAAGAGGGCACTTTTGCCACCGTGGGCGCGATCCAGGCCGAAGGCGTCAGCGCGGCTTGTCACTTCTCGTGCATTGGTGCGACCAAGGCTTCGGTGCGCACCGAGCTGGCCACGCTCAAAGCCATGGGCGTCAAACGGTTGGTGGCTTTGCGGGGCGACTTGCCCAGCGGCTATGGCGCGGGCGGCGAGTTTCATTACGCCAGCGATCTGGTGGCTTTCATCCGCGCCGAAACCGGTGACGATTTCCACATCGAGGTGGCCGCTTACCCCGAGATTCACCCGCAAGCCAAGTCGCCCGAAGCCGACTTGCAGGCTTTCGCCACCAAGGTGAAAGCCGGTGCCGATTCGGCCATCACGCAATACTTCTACAACAGCGATGCGTATTTCCGCTTTGTGGACGACGCTTACAAACTCGGTGTGGACGTGCCCGTGGTGCCCGGCATCATGCCGATCACCAGTTCGTCGCAGTTGCTGCGTTTTCGGACGCATGTGGTGCCGAATCCCGCGTTGGATCCGGCTGCGCTTGCAGGCTTACGGCGACGACATCGCGTCCATCAAAGCCTTTGGCCTGGATGTGGTGTCCGACTTGTGTGAGCAGCTCATCAATGGTGGCGTACCCGCCATCCACTTCTACACCATGAACCAGAGTGCCCCTACCCTGGACATTGTGGAACGCCTGCACGGCCATTGAGCCCCGTGCTCAGTGGCTTGACGCACAGATCACCAAAAAGCAACGCCCAGCATTGAGGCAGATCAAAGCGTTTTGTTGCTGAGAACCCAGCCTGAGCGCATTTGATGTGCCTCAAGTTGGCAGATCGCTGCCGATATTCCAATGAAATCGAGAGGTTTGTCTCTCGCTTACAAAAGGAAATTCGACATGACAAAACAAACTTGGTGGGTAGCGCTGTTGCTGGCGGGATCGGTCACCGGCGCGATGGCTCAAAGCATGAGTGAAAGCCCATGGCAAATTCGCTTGCGCTCCGTGCATCTGGACAGTGTCAACAAGGACACCACCCCTTTGGGCCTGTCCATCGACAACAAGTCATTTGCCAGCATCGATTTCTCGTATTTTTTCAACAAGAATTTGGCTGCAGAATTGGCCTTGACCACCGATCAGAAGCAACGGGTCTTTGCCAATGGCACCGATATCGGTTCCTTCAAGCATTTGCCACCGACTTTGCTGATGCAGTACCACTTCACCGACTTTGAGGGCTTCAAGCCCTATATCGGCGGGGGAGTCGCCTACACCCGTTTCAGCGGTGTCTCTTTGCCGCCGGGCGTCACTTTGGACAGCCACAGCTGGGGCACAGCCTTCCAAGTGGGCGTGGATTTCCCGATCGACAAGAATTGGTCGATCAACCTGGATGTGAAAAAGACCTATATCCGAACCGATGTGTATGCCGACGGCAGCAGTTTGGGTCGATTGCGGGTGGACCCCATGCTCCTCGGCGTGGGCATTGGCTACCGTTATTGAGGGCGTGATCCCCCGGGCCATCCAGCCCGTGGGCATCCTCGCTCAAAGGTAGGGGTTGGGCAACCCCAGCCCGGCGAGGATGGCCACTTCATAGGCTTCCATCTCTTGCGCATCGGCTGTGCTGGTCTCATGGTCCCAGCCTTGCGCATGCAGTGTGCCGTGCACCAGCAAATGTGTGTAATGCGCCGCCAGCGTTTTGCCTTGCTCTTTGGCCTCGCGGGCCACCACCGGTGCGCAGAGCACCAGGTCTGCCATCACCACCGGTTCTTGCTCGTAATCAAAGGTCAGCACATTGGTGGCGTAGTCCTTTTTCCGGTAACTCTTGTTCAGTTCGCGGCCTTCCTCTTCGCCCACGATGCGCACGGTGATCTCGGCGTCATCGGCCAGTGCATGGCGGATGGCGCGGGTGACGGCGTGGCGCGGCAGGGCGGCGCGGTGGCGCGCTGCATCGGGAATGTCACCAAATTGCAGTGACAGTTGAAGTTGTTGCAAGGGCATGGAGAAAGCAAAAAATCGGTGTATCGAGGTGAAGGGATGCGCGGCGCGTCAAAGCCACGCCGACGATTCAGTCGTCGCTGTCCAGAGTTTTGCGCCGGGTGCTGATCCCTGCCCGCATGGGGGCGCTGCCTTGCGCTTCGTAGGCATCGACAATGCGGGCCACGAGCGGGTGGCGCACCACGTCGGCGCTGCTGAAACGCGTGAAGGCAATGCCTTTGACGCGCTTGAGCACGCGCTCAGCGTCAATCAGGCCTGAGAGCTGCCCCTTGGGCAAGTCGATCTGGCTCACATCGCCGGTGACCACCGCCTTGGCCCCAAAGCCAATGCGCGTTAAAAACATTTTCATCTGCTCGGTGCTGGTGTTTTGGGCCTCGTCCAGGATCACAAAGGCATTGTTCAGCGTACGCCCGCGCATGAAGGCCAGGGGGGCAATCTCGATCGCGTTGCGTTCAAAGGCTTTTTGTACCTTGTCGTAACCCATCAGGTCATACAGCGCGTCATAGAGGGGGCGCAGGTACGGGTCGACTTTTTGTGACAAGTCGCCCGGCAAAAAGCCCAGGCGCTCACCGGCTTCTACCGCCGGGCGCGTCAGCACAATGCGCTGCACGCTGGCGCGCTCCAGCGCATCCACCGCGCAGGCCACGGCCAGGTAGGTTTTGCCCGTCCCCGCAGGCCCGATGCCAAAGCTGATGTCGTGGGTGGCGATGCTCTCCAGATAGGCTGCTTGCACGGGCGTGCGGGCTTTCAGGTCGGCGCGGCGGGTTTGCAGTGCGGGCAGGTCGGCTTCTTCGCCCCCGCTGTCGCCCACCAGCATGAGCTGAACCATGTCGGGCGAAATCGGACGATCAGCCCGCTCGTAAATGGCCTGCAAAATCTCCATAGCCCGCATGGCCACAGCCTTGGGGCCGTCCACCTTGAACTGCTCGTGCCGGTGCGCAATGCTCACCTGGAGACCCGCTTCGATGGTGCGCAGGTGCGCATCCATGGGGCCACACAGGTGAGACAAGCGGGTGTTGTTGTGCGGCGTGAAGGTGTGTCTGACGATCAAGTTGATAATCCTAGCTGTGCGCGGTTTTTGGCCAGTATGGCCCGGGCGAGAGCGCATTTTCTCCCATCCAAGGCATTTAAGGCGTCACCCTCCATGATTGGCAAACTCACCGGCATCTTGAGCGACAAAAACCCACCCGAGGTGGTGGTGGACTGCCATGGTGTGGGCTACGAGGTGAATGTGCCCATGAGCACGTTCTACAACCTGCCCGCCACGGGCGAAAAAGTCAGTTTGGTCACGCACTTTGTGGTGCGCGAGGACGCACAAATCTTGTACGGCTTCGCCACCCTGGGTGAGCGCGAGGCTTTTCGTCAGCTCATCAAAATTTCCGGCGTTGGGCCGCGTACCGCTTTGAGTGTGTTGTCAGGTATGAGCGTGACCGACCTGGCGCAGGCCATCACCACGCAAGAAGTCGGCCGTTTGGTCAAGGTGCCTGGCATCGGCAAAAAGACCGCCGAGCGCCTGCTGCTCGAACTCAAAGGCAAGCTGGGCGGTGACCTGGGCGGTTTGTTTGCGGTCAATACCCCCGATGCGCAAAGCGACATCCAACAAGCCCTGCTGGCGCTGGGCTACAGCGACAAAGAAGCCGCTGCAGCCCTCAAGAGCCTGCCTGCCGATGTGGGTGTGAGTGAGGGCATCAAACTGGCGCTCAAAGCCTTGAACAAATAAGTGAACTGAGCCATGAGCATCCGCACCGACGACTTCGCCCCGCAGCCCGAACCCCGGGTGATTTCTGCCGCTCCTGTGTCGCACCAGGAAGAGGCCATTGAACGCGCCCTGCGCCCCAAGCTGCTCGATGAATATGTGGGCCAGGTCAAGGTGCGCGAGCAGCTGGAGATTTTCATCAGCGCCGCCAAGATGCGCCAAGAGCCGTTGGACCATGTGCTGCTGTTTGGCCCACCGGGCTTGGGCAAGACCACGCTGAGCCACATCATCGCGGCCGAGCTGGGCGTGAA
>JACDQO010000376.1 GCA_015657605.1 Limnohabitans sp.
AGTCGGTGATGCTCGAAGGCCAGAGCATTGGCATCATCCCGCCCGGGGTGGACGACAAAGGCAAGCCGCACCACGCGCGCCAGTACAGCATCGCCAGCCCGCGCAACGGCGAGCGTCCCGGTCACAACAACCTCTCGCTGACCATCAAGCGCGTGCTCGAAGACCACGACGGCAAACCGGTGCGCGGTGTGGCTTCCAACTTCATGTGCGATCTGAATGTGGGTGAAAAAGTGCAGGTGATTGGCCCGTTCGGTGCCAGCTTCCTGATGCCCAACCACCCCAAGAGCAACATCGTCATGATCTGCACGGGTACGGGCTCTGCCCCCATGCGCGCCATGACCGAATGGCGTCGCCGCCTGCGCGCCGACGGCAAGTTCGAGGGCGGCAAACTCATGCTGTTCTTTGGTGCCCGCACACCCGCTGAGCTGCCTTACTTTGGGCCGCTGAACAACCTGCCCAAAGATTTCATTGACACCGAGTTCGCGTTCTCTCGCGAAGTGGGCAAGCCCAAGCGTTATGTGCAAGACGCCATGCGCGACCGCGCTGCCGACATCGCAGTCCAGATCAAGGACCCGAACACCTGTTTATGTGTGCGGCTTGAAAAGCATGGAAGAGGGCGTGGTCATGGCCCTGCGCGACATCGCACAGAATGCCGGGCTCGATTGGGATACCGTGGGTGCGGCGCTGAAAAAAGAAGGCCGTTTGCACCTCGAAACCTACTGACCACGCATGGCGAATACCACCCACATTGGCCTGGACCAAGTTCGCCAGCAACTGCGCCAGCCCCGCTCTCAGCTCAAAGGTCGACAAGTCACGCCAGAGGCCCGCGACGAGGTACAGGCTTTGATCGGTTTGCCACCTGTCAATGGCCATCGCCGTGACCTGCTGATCGAGCACCTGCATGTGTTGAACGACCATTTCCACGGTCTGTTCGAACGCCACATCGTGGCGCTGGCCGCCGAGATGCGGCTGCCGATGGTCGAGGTGTTCGAGGTGGCTTCGTTCTACCACCACTTTGAGATTCTGAAAGACGAGGAAACTGCACCCCGCATCACCGTGCGTGTGTGCGACAGCCTGAGCTGCAGCTTGGCTGGCGGCGACAGCTTGCTGAGGCAGTTGCAAAACGATCTGCTGGATGTGAAGGTGGTGCCTGTGCCTTGTCTGGGCCGCTGCGAGCAGGCCCCTGCGGCGCAAGTGGGCCAGCAGGCTGTGGCCTTTGCCACGGCCCAGGAGGTGAGCCGCTTGGTGGCCGAAAACAGCACGCAGCCCTTGGCTTTGCCTCGGGCGCTGCGTTACGACGATTACAAAAATGCCGGGGGCTATCAGCTGGTCCTTCAAGTGGCAGCCGGTTTGAAGGACCACGAATCGGTCATCCAGTGTCTGGAGTCTTCTGGCCTGCGTGGCTTGGGCGGCGCGGGTTTTCCGGCCGGTCGCAAGTGGCGCATCGTGCGCAGCCAGCCCGGCCCTCGCCTGATGGCGGTGAACATTGACGAGGGCGAGCCCGGTACCTTCAAGGACCGCACTGGCTTGGAGGCTGACCCGCACCGTTTTTTGGAAGGCGTGCTGATCGCCGCCAGCGTGGTGGGTTGCGAGGCGGTTTACATCTATTTGCGTGACGAGTACCACGAGGCGCGTGTTTTGCTGACGGAAGAATTGGCCGCGCTGAAACTGAACCCGCCTTGTGCGCTGCCACGCATCGAACTGCGCCGTGGCGCGGGGGCGTACATCTGCGGCGAAGAGTCGGCCATGATTGAAAGCATCGAGGGCAAACGGGGCGAACCGCGCATGCGCCCGCCCTACATCGCCGAGGTGGGCCTGTTTGGTCGCCCGATGCTGGAACACAATTTTGAGACCCTGTTTTGGGTGCGCGAACTGATCGAGCAGGGCGCAGACAGCTTTGCATCACAAGGACGCCATGGCCGAAAAGGCCTGCGCCGTTTCAGCGTGAGCGGGCGCGTGAAGCACCCGGGCGTCAAGCTCGCGCCTGCGGGCATCACGCTGCGTGAGCTGGTGGATGAATACTGTGGCGGCATGGCCGAGGGGCACACACTCTATGCCTATTTGCCTGGCGGGGCCAGCGGCGGCATTTTGCCTGCGCGCCTGGCTGATGTGCCGCTCGACTTTGACACGCTGCAGCCGCACGGTTGCTTCATCGGCTCGGCTGCCGTGATGGTGCTCAGCCAACACGACAGCGCTCGCGAAGCGGCCCTCAATGTGATGCGCTTTTTTGCGCACGAAAGCTGCGGCCAATGCACGCCCTGCCGCGTGGGCACCGACAAGGCTGCGCAACTCATGGCCTCTGAGGTTTGGGACGCCGGCACCTTGCAAGACCTGGCGCAGGTCATGGGCGACGCGTCCATTTGCGGCCTGGGCCAGGCCGCGCCCAATCCGATCCGTTGTGTGCTGGATTATTTTCCTCACGAAGTGGGCGCAGAGGTGAAAGCATGAGCACGGTTCAATTCACCCTGAATGGCCAAAGCGTCGAAGCGCCTGCCGGCAAAAGCATTTTCAACATCGCCAAAGATTTGGGCATTGCCATCCCGCACCTGTGCCACAAAGAAGGACTGGCCCCCGACGGCAACTGCCGCGCTTGCGTGGTCGAGGTGGAGGGCGAGCGCACCCTGGCCCCGAGTTGCTGCCGCAGCGCCACGCCCGGCATGCAGGTGCAGACGAACAGCGAACGCGCCGTCAAAAGCCAGAAGATGGTGCTCGAGATGCTGCTGGCCGACCTGCCCGAGCAGGGCCACAAATGGCTGGACGATCGGGCCGAAGCCCCGCACGGCGAACTGAGCCAATGGGCCGATCACCACGGCGTCACGGTGCGTCCGGCGCTGGCTGCGATCAAGCGCGAAGCCGTACCCGCCGACCTGTCGCACCCGGCCATGGCTGTGAATTTGGACGCCTGACATCCAGTGCAACCGCTGCC